>RPQK01000180.1 GCA_003819755.1 Acidobacteriota bacterium
TCAGTTTTGTCAGTTTGTCAGTTTGTCAGTTTGTCAGTCTGTCAGTTTGTCAGTTTGTCAGTTTGTCAGTTTGTCAGTTTGTCAGTCTGTCAGTCTGTCAGTCTGTCAGTCTGTCAGTCTGTCAGTCTGTCAGTTTGTCAGTTTGTTCTGGCTTCACTTCCACAAAACCGACCGTGAAACGATTTCGATCTGAGAATACGCGAGAGGAACGTAGTAAGGTTCAACCTGGCTGGCTTCAGCCTCGTACTCGGTGAGAACCTCATTGTGCTTGTTGAGGAATTCCCGGCAGAGCGCTTGGAACCTCGCTTTCCCGTCTGCCCCGATCTCGTCGATGAGACGGAGAGGCGGAAATTGGGAGATAGGCTGACTGGCATTGAGCAACAATCGGCTCATGTGCTCTCGCAACTCATTGAAAACATCCTGAATCCGAATGGTCCGCCGGGCGCGCCAGGTTTCCGTCGGCTCTTCACGATCGGCCTGCGCAATGAGCCTTTGTTCCAGCTCCAGGAAGCGGTGGTAGAAAACCTCGCGGATCTTCTTCAAATCCCTTTCCCGGCGCTCGCGACACTCGTCGCGGCAACGGTTCACGAAGTCCGCCCGACTCTCTCGGGCCAGCGAGAAAAGTCCAAGCGAAGAGTTCTTCCAGGCCTGCGGCTGGTAGTACCTCGTCAGGTAGCGAACAACCTTCTGATCCGCGAGCTCCGGCCAGGCAGGGGCTCCCCTCGCCGGCACCTCCTCCAATTCACCTCGGTCGAGCCATTTGACCATGTCGGCCGTCCACTCCAAGTCAACGTCGTCGATCCAAGGCGCCTCCAGGAACAGACCCCAGTCAGAATACCGGTACCCGGAGCGCATGTCCTGCAGATCGATCTTGATTTCGAATAACAGCGAAGGCAGATCGACCGCCTCACTCCTTCTCAACCTAAAGTGCTTCACGGGGAACTCCTCGTCCGAGGGGAAAATTATACCAAAGGAGAACCGTTTGATACCCGTCAGAACGCGGGCGAACGGCGAATGGTCCAGACGGTCCTGAGGAGGGAGGGCGGCGGGGGAGACGCCGCCCTCGGGGAGAAGGATGGACGGAGGGGATTTCAATTGGTGAGGTATCTTTTCAATTCTTCTCGGCCGTAGAAAAGGCGCGATTTGACCGTGCCTTCCGCGACGCCCAACTGCTCGGCGATCTCCCGGATCGTAAAGCCTTCAAGGTCATGCATTCGCACCACGATCCGGTGCTTCCGGCCAAGGCGGGAAAGGGCCTTTCGGACTCTCGAACGGATCTCGGTTTGCTCGATGGTCTCAAAGGGCGTCATGCCGTTTTCGTCCGGCAAACTCACATGCTCGGAAATGTCCTCGTCGGTGCGGTTGTCGTGGCGGCGATTTTTCCGAATCATCTCCAGACAGACATTAATCGCTATCCGGTTGATCCAGGTGCCCACCTTCGAATCACCTCGGAAATACCGGGCAGCGCGGTAAACATTCAGGAACGTCTCTTGCAGGGCATCATAGGCCGACTGCTCTTCCTTCAACATACGCAGCGCCGTGCGGTAGATCTTGTTTTCAAAGCGCTGGAACAGCTCGTTGAAGGCTCCATCTTCTCGTGCTTGTATCCGGGTCATCAGGTCTGCTTCAAAGGGCGAAACGCTCGCTATGTATGTTCCCATTCTTGTCTCCGTACGGTAACTATTAGAGGCAAGAGGCGTGCCAATTCGAAGAATCAGGAAATACGCGGGTTTGCGGGACCTGCCGGGCGGCCGGGTGTCAAGAAATTTGACAGGCGACGGGGGCGAACCAGTGCAGAACCCTGTCATCTAAGGTCCGCGGCCACTGTCAAAAAATTTAACAGTGGTGTATGGAGAATACAGAGGAGCGGGCAGCGGAGTTCAATCCTCCCCCGCCTCTCCCTCCAGTTCGTACTGTTTCAGTTTGGCGATGATGGTCTGACGGCTTATTCCCAAGTCGTCCGCCGCGTGGCTTCGGTTGTACCCGTGCCGGCGCAAGGCATCGAGGATCAGCCCTCGTTCAAACTCGGCCACCTTCTCCTTTAATCCTTCGGAGTTGCCGCCCCCAACCGTCAAGGCCAGCCTGATTCGCTCGGAGACCATCGAATCAGGAATCGGCTGTTCGGGCTCGCACAGGATCACCATCCGTTCGACTTCATTCTCGAGCTCGCGGACGTTGCCCGGCCAATCATAGGCACGGAGCAGAGCCAGGGTTTTTGGTTCAAAGGAGGGTACCGGCTTGTTCACCCGCTGCCGGCACCGCTCCAGGAAGTACTCGCTCAGCGCTACGATGTCATCGCGCCGGCTGCGCAGAGGCGGGACGAATACGGCGAACACGTTCAGGCGAAAGAAGAGATCCTGCCTGAATCGCCCCGCTTCCACCTCTCGGCTCAAAACGCGGTTCGTGGAGGCAATGATGCGCACGTCGACTCGCCGGGAAACCTGTGCGCCGACCGGCATGATTTCCGGGTCCTGCAACACTCGCAACAACTTCACTTGGAGCTCGAGGGGAGCTTCTCCAATCTCGTCGAGGTACAAGGTCCCCTGGTGCGCCAGCTCGAAATGTCCCTTGCGGTTGTCGATAGCGCCGGTGAACGAACCCTTCTTATGACCAAAGAAGGCGCTTTCGATCAGGTCGGACGGAATAGCACCGCAGTTCACCGGGACAAACGGCTGCTCGGCCCGGGGACTCTGATCATGGATGTATCGGGCCAACAGCTCTTTGCCGGTGCCGGTTTCCCCCTGGATAAGAACCGTGGAATTGGTGGGAACCACACGGTCGATAAGACGCATCAATTCCCGCATCTCCTGGCTCTTGAATACCAGCTGCTTGCCGGAAGGCTCAAGCGACTCGATTTCCTGGCGGAGTCGAAAGTTCTCCTTTTCGAGCCTCTCGTTGGCCCGCTGGAGTTGCTCGCTCAATCGCTCGTTTTCTTTCTTGAGCTCCCACCGTTCGATCTCCTGACGCAGGGCTTCCTTTAGCGCGACCGGTTCCCAGGGCTTGGTAATGTACCGGTGCACCTGGCCCTGGTTGATCGCGTCCATCAGGTACTCCACATCCGTGTAGCCGGTCAGGATGACGCGTATGCTGTCGGGGCGAACCTGGCGAGCCTGGCGCAACAGGTTTACGCCGCTGATCCCAGGCATCCGCTGGTCGGTAACGATGGCAACGATTGGCCGGTCGCGAAGGATGACCAGCGCCTCGTCGCCTGTCTTTGCCTCACGGACGGTATAGTCGGCCTGAAAAGTTCGTTTCAACTTCTGCAGATTCGCCGGTTCGTCATCGACAATGAGTATTTCGTACTTATTCATCCTTCATCCTTCATCCTTCATCCTTCATCTTTCATCCTTCATCCTTCATCCCTTCTTCCTTGCCTGCCGGCGCCACCGGCAATTGGATGCGAAAGACCGTCCCTTCCCCCTTCTGGCTCCTCGCTTCGATAGTCCCGTTGTGCTGCTGAATAATCCCGTAGGTGATGCTCAGGCCCAGGCCGGTCCCTTGTCCCGCAGGCTTGGTCGTGAAGAATGGCTCGAAGATTTTGCCGAGGTCCTGCTTATCGATTCCGACTCCGTTGTCCTCGACCTCGATCACCACCTTCCCGTTTCGGCAGGAGCTGCGGATCCAGATATCTCCCTCCGCGACTATCGCCTGGCAGGCGTTGGCCACGAGATTCAGGAACACCTGGCTCATCTTGCCGGGGTGACATTCCACTTGCGGAACCTGCCCGAATTCCTTGTGAATCCTGATTCTGTCCCGGTACTCGTTATGAAGGAGATTCAGCGCCAGGTTGATCGGTTCGTGGATGTCGACCGCACGAAACTCGTCGCGTTCCAACCTGGAAAACGTTTTCAGATCGCCGATGATCGCGTGAATCCTCCCGGCGCCTTCCTCGAAGTTATTCACCAGGGTATCGAGATCCTCGAGCATGAACTCGTAGTTAGCCTGCTCCTTGAGCGACCGGATCTGCTCGGTATCAGCAGGCGAGAGCGAGGCCTTGCTCTCATAGAGAGCGATCACACGTTTAAGGTTTTGGATATACTGCTTCAGGAAATCCGTGTTTCCGTAAATGAAGTTGAGCGGGTTTTTGATTTCGTGGGCGATACCTGAAACCAGCTGTCCCAGGGAGGCCATCTTCTCGCTCTGAATCAGCTGGACCTGCGTTTCCTTCAGCTCCTCGTAAGCCTTTTGAAGCTCAACGTTGCTCTGTTCGAGCTCCCGAGTCCGTTCGCGGACCTTTTCTTCAAGCCGCTTGTTGAGTTCCAGGAATGCCTGACTTCTGTCCTCCAGCGACCTCGCCATCCGGTTGAAAGTCTTCGCCAATTCTCCGATCTCATCGCTGCCGCTGACAACCACCCGTTGGCTGAAGTCTCCGGCCGCAATAACACTGGCTCCTTGAGTCAGCCTCTTAACGGGGATCGTGATCCCTCGCGCTACGGAGTAAGTCAGGACAATAACCAGGAGAATCGAAATCGACACCGCCCCGATCACGATGTTCTTCAGTTCCATCACCGGGGCGAAGATCTGCTGTTCATTGATTCCGACGGCGCAGACCCAGCGGAAAAATTCATGGTTGACCGGAGCAATTCCGCTGATCCGGCGCGTCCCGGCCGGGTACTCGTATTGGGCGTTCTTCTGCCCTCTGACGATCGCCGTGTGCAGGTCGTCCAGCCCCAGTTCCTGGCGCAGGGTTCTCCCGTAGTTGTTCATCTGATCAGAAAGCTGAACCGGCGTGGAGAGCCCGAACCGGTTTGTCCTGAATTTATGCCCGATGATGGTGTTCCGGTCCTCGGCCAGCAGAAAGGCATAACCGGAAGTCAGTGATTGTTGCTCGAGATCTTCTTCGACCTTGTCCAGGATCTCCTGTACAAATTCCCAGTTCATGAGGCCGAGCACGCCACCCATCACGTCGCCGGCTTCGTTCAGAACCGGCGCGGCGAAGCCAATCGAGTATTGCCGTGCCAGATCTTCATTTCGATACTCATACATCTGCTCGACGAGCTTGGAATGGTGCCACTCGATGTAACCGAATCGCCCGCTCTGCACCTGCTTGAGCCACTCGGAATTAGGCGTGTAGGACGTTAGATTCTGCCCCTTGATCCGGTTCGCGCGACCGGCGTCCAAATGGATCCCGACCCGGTTCCGATCGGCTGTGTTGGTCACGAGGATGTTGCCGTTCCGGTCGAACAAAATCAACAGATCGTACACTTCGTGGATTTCTACCAGGACGTCCAGCAGCGCCTTCGCATCTTTGCGCCGATCTCCCGCCAGGTATTCCCGAAAGTCGCGGTAGAGACTGGTCGAAATCATCTCTTCGGTCTTCTCGAGGAGAGTGAGTTGGATGGTGTCGCTGATATCGCGGGCAATCTGCTCAAGGAAGAGCGCCACACGATCCTCGGTGATGCGGTTCTTGGCTTGAAAGTAGGAAAAGATGGAAACACCAATCAGCGGAACGAGGCACAAAGGCAGAATGAGGAGGAGTAGTTTGTATTTAAGGCTCTGCATTCGCGTTCGCCCGGTTCCGGCCCACAGTCAAGAGTCTTGACAGCCAACTGACAAGCAATCTTACACCCGGCGTGAACGGCGCGACAACGCTTATGCACTGATGCCCGCTGCCTGCTGACCGCTGACCGGTGGAGTGGCGGCATACCCAGCAGGCGGTCAGTTGATCAGCGGGCAGCGGGCAGCGCGCAGTCGGTCAGCGCCCGTTATTTTCCTACTTGCTTGATTTAGCTCACTTTCGGGCATTGCCGGGGATTGACTTCAGGGAATCAGCCTCCTATCATTTAACCCCGTTCCCTTACGGAAATTCATGGCTGAAAGAAATTCGTATACGACCCGCGAGCTCGCACAGATGTGGAATGTCAGTGAGTCGACGGTCAAGAGGTGGGCTGACATTGGAGAGCTGAAGTGTTACCGGACACCGGGAAAACATCGCCGGTTCACGCTCGACCATATTACCGAATTCCAGGTGACCAAAGGCTTCGAGGCGACGGGTATTCTCATCGACCAGGATTGGGAGCTCCCGGATCTGGACACCTTTTTGAACCAGAAGAAGTCCGACAAGATTCGGGAAGCGGTCTTGTTCCTGGCGGTCCATAACCAGTGCGGCAGGATTCGGGAACTGCTGGAGCGGCTTCACATCCGCGGCGTCAGCCTGGCTGAAATCTACGATGAAGTTATCTTGCCCGTCATGACCAGTCTCGAGGAGAGCCGCAAGGGGGGAACGGTGTCGTTCGGGCAATACCGGGTCGCTGTCAATAACCTCGAGACCGGGCTCTCATATTTTTTTCCGAAGACCATCCGACGCCGCCGAAATGGGAACACCGCGCTTTGCGCCGCGCCTGACAGCTGCAGCCTGCTGTTGTTGAACGCCAGCGCCCGGGTCCTGGAGATCGAGGGCTGGGAATGCTTGAACCTCGGTCACAACGCGCCTTTTTCAGCTATGGCCGAGATGGTCGAAAAGGAGCCGGTGAACCTGGTCTGCGTGAACGTCAGCTGCCGCAAGAACGCGCAGCTGGCCGAAGAGTTCCCGTGTTTGTGTAAAGCGGCCGACCATTACCGGATCCCCATTGTCCTGCTGGGGCCCGAGCTGGCCGACGCCAAAGACCGCGAGCCATTCGGGCGGGCCGAGTACTTCCCTTCCCTGCGCGCCTTCCGGCAGTACGTGGCAAGATTCAAAGGGTAAACCACGGGACCCAAGGGACAGAAGGGACACAAGGGACACAAGGGACCCGTCAGATCACGCGTCCCGTGTGTCCCTTGTGTCCTTACTTCTTCAGCATGTTCTTGACAATGAAAAGCACGTTCGCCGGACGCTCGGCAAGGCGGCGCATGTAGTACGGCGCCCAGTGCCGGCCGTACGGCACATAGACGCGCATCTTGTCCCCCTGCTTCGCGATTTCGCCCTGATATTCGCGCCGGACTCCATACAACATCTGGAATTCGAACTTCTCGCGCGGAATCTTTTTCTCGGCAACGAACCGGCGAGCATGATTGATCATGCGGCTGTCATGGGTCGCAATCGCGGTGTAAGCCGGAGAAAGGAGAAGGATCTCCATCAGCTTGATGTAGTTGCGATCTACATCTCGCTTCTTAGGGAAGGCGATGTGGGCCGGCTCCATGTACGCGCCTTTGCAAAGGCGGATGTTGCAGCCGTAGGCACTCAATTTGCGCACGTCGGCTTCACTGCGGAAAAGGTAGGACTGAATAACTATTCCCACATGCTCCAGGTAATCCCTGAGCTTCTCCTCAAAGACTTTGATCGTCCCCTCGGTGTAGCGTGAGCTCTCCATGTCGATCCGGACGAAGTTCCCCACCTGCTTCGCCTTCTGAAGGATCAACTCGAGGTTCGAAGAACAGGCTTCCCGGCTGATATCGAGACCGAGTTGCGTGAGCTTGATCGAAATATAGGCATCCAGCCGGTTCGCGGCGATACAGTCGAGTAATTCCATGTAAGCGTGCGCCGCTTTGCGGGCTTCATCTTCATCCCGGACGCCTTCTCCGAGGAGGTCCAGGCAGGCGAGCATCCCCCGTTCCCGGAGGTCTCGCACGACTGCGAGTGCCTCATCCATCGTCTCCCCGGCAATGAAACGCCGGGCAATTCCGTATCGCCTGCCGACTCTGTTAACAGAACCCAGGAGCACTCTGTTCGACGCCATCTTGAGCATCACACTGCGCAGCATATTCCTCCCTTACCCCAGCTGCCTGACTACCCTCTTGTACATATCCAAACCGTCAACCAAATCTCTCTTGGATATCTTCTCGGCCGGTGTATGGGCATCAAAGATCGACCCCGGACCCAGCAGCAGCGGCTGGCCCAAGGGACGCAGCGCCGGTATGTCCGTTCCATAGCCCACCACTTTCCGGGCAAATCCGTCGAGGGCCAGCATCCTCTGCGGTTCGCTGGTCTTGGTAACAGTCACCCGGCACCGACCTGTCGCGAGCGCCTGCACCGTGTCGACGTAAAAGTCACTCGGCTGCACGGTGCGAATCATGATATCGGCGGCGGCGGAATCAGGAATCACGTTGAACGCGACCCCTCCCTCGATCTTCCCGACATTAACCGAGGCCCGGCCGAGCACGGGGTCGGTCGGAAAATCGTGACGGAGAAGGTCCGCCAAGAAGTCAATCAGCTTCGCGATGGCGGAGTCGCCTCTCTCCGGGTAGCCCGAATGGGCCGCGATCCCGCTGGCCTCGACCCGGGCAATCACCATTCCTTTGTGGCCGATCACCAGATCGTTGTCGGTCGGCTCGCCGTCGACGACGAATCGGACCTTGGGAGTGAGTCTGGCAGCGGCGAGAGCGCCATCGCTGTAAGTTTCCTCACCGACCACGAACAACAAACCGACGTCCGATCGATCCTCCGCCGCCAGTTCCTCGGCAGCACAGATCATCGCCGCCGCGATCCCTTTTGCATCGCAGGCCCCCCGGCCGTAGACATACTGCTCGTCCTCTCCGGAAGCAATGAAGGGGGGGACTGTGTCGATGTGAGTGGTCAATAGAACGGAAGGCGTCCGATTCAGGGCCAGCACATTGAAGCGGTCTTCGGAAACCTCCTGCCGTTGGCACTCCCAGCCGTTTTTCGCCAACAGTTGAAACAGAAAATCTCCCACAGCGCCTTCCTGCCCTGTTGTGGAAGGGATATCGACCAGCCGACGGGTGAGAGCTATCAGGTCTTCGCGCCCGATCATGAAGTGATCCCGTTGTAGCGAGGGGGTTCATAGCTGACAGCTGACCGCTGACAGCTGACAAAAACAGAGACTTGGCTAAAATGCGTCAGCTGTCGCCTGTCAGCTTTTCTGGTAGCTCGCACGAACCACCGTTTTCAGGCCGCCTCTGACATTGAAGTCGCCAGTCACCTCGCAACGAAGAGGATCGCAGGCGGCGACGAAGTCGTCAAGGATCTTGTTGGTTACGTGCTCGTGAAATATCCCCTGCTGACGGTAAGAGAACATATAAATCTTCAAAGACTTAAGCTCGACGATCCGGGTATCCGGCACGTACCTGATGCGGATTGTTCCGAAGTCCGGCTGCCCGGTGCGGGGACACACCGCGGTGAACTCCGGGCAGGTGATCTCCACTTCGTATTCGCGGCCCGGATACTGGTTTGGGAAAGTCTCAAGTTGATTGGACACTATTTGTCACCGTACACAGAAATGATATTCAGACCCGTCAGGGCACGCAGCTCGGATTCGATGGCCTGCGCTTCTTCCCGGCTGACGCGCTTCAGCGGACGGGCCGGATAATCGACCCCGTCATGACTCCCGCGGGTCTGAACAACCCACGTCTCGGGGTACGGCCGGGTGGGCGTGTTCAGTTGAACCTCGTCCGGGCGCAGCCGGTTAAGCAGAGCCGCAAATTGGGGAACCTCGTGGAGATTCACTCTGGTAAACATCATCTGAATTCCGAGAAACCCTCGGTAACTCTGCCGAAAGAGAGAAGCCGCCGAGATTATCCCGTCGAGAGTCACTCCCGCGACCGGACGGTTGATACGCCTAAACGTTTCCTCGGTAGCAGCATCCAGCTTGATAAAGACCTTATCGGCGTGATTCAACTCCTCCCGCAGCTCCGGAAGGTGGAGGAGGGTCCCATTCGTCAAGACGAGAATGGGCTTGCCGGTGTGAGCTTTGAGCCCGACCAGAATCTCACCCAGGTTGGCGGCCAGTGTCGGTTCGCCGCTTCCTGAGACCGTGATGATGTCCGCCTCGCGCCACCGACTTTCGCACAGGTCACGCATGACCTTCTCGGTCGGGACGAAAACCTGCCTCTCATTCACGCGAACCTGAATAAATCCGAGCTGGCAGTAGGTGCAATTGAATGAGCAGATGGAGCTCACACAGATCGGATCGACGCCCAACGACATTCCCACCCGCCAACTGCGGACGGGACCATAGACCGAAGAGACGGCGCCGGGTTCATGAGTTTTCCCAACCTGTCCACTGGAACTCCCTGCCATGTCAAGCGTATTATAACAGCCCGCTCGCGTTACCCGACAAACCGCGGCCCAAACTGGGTGGTTCGGATGGTATCATTGGAAAAGCCTTACTGGAAGGAAGGCACCCGACATGGATGAGATTGGCGATGCGCTTTCGCGGATCACCATGGCGCCTTATATCTCGAAGGCCATGGCCCTGATCGGTAAGCGCCGTAAAGCAGGCAGCAACATGTTCCGCCATCAACTTGACACGATGGCGATTCTAATCGACTACAGGATAATCGACCCGATCCTCTTAAAGGCGGCCGTCATCCACGACCTGTTCGAAGAATGCCGGGGCATGCCGGGCGTCTCTCGTGAGGAAATCGCGGCCGTCGATTCCGACGGTTTAGCTGTCTACAACCTCGTCATGGAAGTGACGCTACGGGAAGCGGACGGCAAGCGAGAACCGAAGTCCGAGTTTCTGAAACGGATCATGGAGACAGGCAGCCCCCGAGCCAAGATGCTCAAGCTGGCCGATCGCATCAGCAACTTGATCTCCCTCGGATTTGTTCACGACGACGAATTCGTTCGGGACGTGTTGGCGGAGACCAAGGCGTTCATTCTTCCCTACGCGGAGAGGATCAATCACAACATGTACCGTGAAATGTGCGACCTGGTCGCCGATCGCGAGTACAAGCTGGAGCTCCGCAATCAACCTCGGCCGGCGGCAAAAACGGCGTGAAAAACGGGAAGTCAGAAGTCAGAAGTCAGAAGTCGGAAGTCGGAAGTCGGAAGTCAGGAGTCAGAAGTCAGAAGTCAGAAGACAGAAGTCAGAAGTCAGAAGTCAGAAGTCAGAAGTCAGAAGTCAGAAGTCAGAAGACAGAAGTCAGAAGTCAGAAGTCAGAAGTCAGAA
>RPQK01000181.1 GCA_003819755.1 Acidobacteriota bacterium
CGGCGAGGAGACCCAGGTCCGTAGGACTGCCACGTGTTCGCGCGTCGATTCACCACGTGTCAGTCCTACGGACCTGGGTCTCCTCGCCGCCTGGTTTCTATCGACGTGCCGGTCCTACGGACCCGAGAGAGGCAGGAGGAGCTAACTGACTACCCCCTTAAGGCAATTGTTAATGATGGCGGCCCTCGCAAGATCCTGGCTGTCGGCCTCGTCGGCGTTCTGCTTGTCCTGAACGGATGCGGCTGAATGATCAGGCGGTGGCGGAAACGCTCGAACTGGGAGCGCATGGATGGCTGCGCGCAAAGTGAAAGACCGGCAGTCGAATTTACACACTCATTACAGGGCTTTTACAGAACTTTTCTCTCCTCGTTGATCTAGTGAGGCGAAAGGCAGGAGGAGAGGATGGCACTTTCGACTTTCATTGCGGCATCGTTGTGTGCCGTTCTGCCGTTTATTTCGCCCGCGCAGCAGGGGCCTGGGGCGACGGATACGGAACGCCGTCAGGAGATCCACGGCACGGTTCAGGCACCGGACGGGGCCCGTCTCCCCGGAGCAACTATCTCGCTCTTGGAAACGCACATCTCGACAACATCCGACGATTCAGGGAACTATGCTCTAACCGGACTTCCCACCGGGAAGATGGTGCTTCTCGCATCCCTCCCTGGCTTCGGTGAAAAGCAGACGAGCGTGACCTTACAGCGAGGTGAGCGCCTGACCCTGGACATCACGCTCGACGTCGAGCAACCAGAATTCCAGGTGACGGTGACCCAGAATACGCCCGACCTGATGAACGCGTCCGAAGGCATAGGTGTACTCGAGGTTCAGCCTCGCCAGTTGGAGCTTCTGCCAAGCCTCGGACAGAAGGATATCTTTCGATCGCTTCAGCTTCTCCCCGGGATCAGTGCGACGAACGAGTCATCTTCCGGGCTCTACGTGCGCGGTGGGACGCCCGATCAGAACCTGGTCATCTTCGACGGGTTCACGCTCTACGATGTCGACCACTTCTTTGGGATCTTTTCCGCCTTCAACTCCGATGCGGTTCGCGATGTCAGGCTCGAAAAGGGCGGGTTTGAGGCGAAGTATGGCGGTCGTATCTCAAGTGTGGTCGAGCTGACGGGAAACAGCGGCCGGAACGAAGAGCTGGCGTTGGGCGGTGGTCTGAGTCTGATGGGGATCAACGGTTTCGTCGACAGCCCGATTGGAAAGAAGGCATCGCTGATGGTCGCGGGCAGACGGTCGTACCAGAGCCCTTTCAGCAAGAAGATCAGGGACATCTACAGTGATGTGGACAATGGGCCGGGCGGGCGGCAATTCGGCGAGTTCTCGAGCGAACCGAAATCAAACTTCTATGATGCGAACCTCCGCCTCGAGTACGCCGCCACCACCCGCGACGCCTTTGTGTTCAGCCTTTACAACGGCGAGGACAACCTTGACAATTCGCGAACTACGACCCTTCCCACCGGTTTTCTCCAGGACGACGAAGCCTCCAGCTCACAGCCAGTGACGAACAAGATCATCAACGTGCAGAACTGGGGAAACACCGGGCTCGGCGCCAGCTGGTCGCGGCAATGGACGGATTCGATTTTCACCCGTTGGACGATCAGTCACTCCCGGTATTTCAAGAACTACGAGAGGACTTCCGAGTTCACCACTGAAGACGAGGAGGACCAGGAGGACGAGGAGGACGAGGACAAGATGGGCGCCGTCGAGACGAACCATCTGACGGATCTCGCCTTCCGATTCGACAACCAGTTTGTCTTCAGTGTTCGTCACCAGCTGGAAGCCGGGGCGGAGCTGATTCGGAACAAGATTGGCTACGACTTTGACATGAACTCGGGCTACGCCACCATCAGCCTTTCGAATCGTGCCAGCAATTACTCGGCGTACCTGCAGGATACGTGGACTCCATTCCCCAGATTCACTGCTACACCGGGAGTGCGGACCACCTGGTTTGACGTCACCGGCAAGACGTACACCGATCCGCGGCTGTCGTTGGTCTATCGTCCGACTGATCGTCTGTCGCTCAAAGCCGCCGGGGGTCGGTACCACCAGTTTGCCAACCGGCTGACTCGCGAGAGCTTCAGGGAAGGCAACCAGGACTTCTGGATGCTGGCGGACGATGACCTGATACCAGTGAGCTCCGCGACTCACGAGATTGCTGGTGTCGGATATGACACACCGAACTACTTGTTCAATGTCGAGGTTTATAGAAAGGACCTGAAAGGGCTTTCCGAGTTCTCTTCGGTGCGACCTCCCAGAGGAAGCGACCCGGAAGACATCGTTCTGGAGGACCGGTTTTACCAGGGGACCGGGAAAGCAAAGGGTGTCGAGTTCCTCTTCCAAAAGAAGTTCGGCCGCCATACCGGGTGGCTGACGTACTCCCGCAGTCGGGTGATGCATTACTTCCCGCAAATCAGCAACGAATGGTTTCCGGCTTCTCACGATTCAACCCATGAGGCAAAGCTCGTAGCGAGCTGCAGGTGGCGTGACTGGGTCTTCGCGGGGACTTTCGTCTATGCGAGCGGCAAGCCGTTTACCGAGCCTATCGGAGTCGAGACTTTCTTTGGCCCGGGTGAACGGGAGATGACGATCGTCGAGCTCGCCGAGAAGAACTCGATCCGACTTCCTCCTTATCACCGCCTGGACCTGTCTGCCACCTGGAACGTCTATGACACCGACTCGACCAACATCAACGCAGGTGTTTCGTTGTTCAACGTGTACAACCGGCGAAATGTCTGGCGACGGGAGTACGACGTTTACGCCGATGAGATCCTGGAGACGAACGTCAACTACCTCGGATTCACGCTCAGTTTCTTCCTTAACTTCAATCTGAACGTCCCCTCGCTGGCGAGAGCGGCTGGTCCGGTTGCGGGTACGGCTGGACCCGTGGACCAGTCCGGAAAGGAGGGGAAAGCAGCCAAGAAGGCCAGGGTCAAGACTTACGAGTTCGAGGGAACGGTCGAGTCGATGACGACGAAGGAAATGACGCTCCAGACCAAGTGGGGTCCAAAAACAGTAAAACTCGATTCGACGTCCATCAAAGGCGCCCCGAATTACAAGCCCGGCACCCCGGTCATCGTGATCTACACCGTGAAAGGCGAAGACCTCGTCGCCACGATGGTGGTGAGGAGGGTGACGTAGGGGCGGTTTCGAAGCCGCGTAGCAGCGAATCGGAGAGCAGCAACGTAGGGTGGGTTTCGAAGCCGCGAACCGGCTCGCCGGGGTGCGGCTGAAACCCACGGCCCTGGAGCGCTCAACGTGAATTTCAGTTGGTTTCGTGGGTTTCACCCGCTTCGCGGGTTCGAAAACCACCCTACGTAGGATGGGCACGCCTCCGGTGTGCCAGAAGTAGGGGATGTTTGGAGCAATATCATCAATGAAAAGATTAAATAAAAAAGCAATTCTTCTCTTTCTGCTGCTTGGCTCGGCCGTCTCAGTTCCCAACACCAATGCGCAGCGCGTGTTCGCGACGGTCAATCCGACAACCATTGACGAGTCGCTGCGGTTTGACACGAACAACATTGCACTCACCGACACGACGACCGAGAGCGGCTCGACGTCGACGCCTGATACCGCCGATCTGAATTTCTCACCCAACGTCATCTTCGCTCCAGACTCGACGAGAGCCTTTGTCGGCTACCCCGGCTCGGACACGGTGATGGTGTTCGATCCTCACACCGGCACAATCGAACGCCTCATTGAGGTAGATCCGAACCCAGGTCGAATGACCTTGAGCCCGAACGGCCACACGATTGCTGTTCCTTGTGTCCGTCTGACGGAGAACACGCCAAGGCGCGAGGACTCGGGCTTGAAGGTGGGAACCATCGCGCTGATCGATGTCGAGACTCTTGCGGTCCGCCGTTTGGAGCTTACTAACGTCCTTCTCTCGCTCGCCAATAACATCGTCTTCTCGGCGGACGGGCAGACCGCTCTGATCGCCTCCTTTGGAACCGACCAACTGATACGCTTCGATGTCGGAACCGCGGCCGAGATCAGCCCCCGCCTGGAATTCACGGCCGGTCATCGGCCAGCCTCGATTTCGCTTTCGCCCGATTCCAAGACTGCCGCAATCGTACTGGCGGGTTCCGCCAATCTGGACCGATCCGAAAATCCGGACGCGGTGGCACTGATCGACGTGATAAACTTCCAACTCCTCAAGAAAATTGCGCCGCCAACCAATGTCGACCTCGACGACGACGGAACGGTGGAGCATTTCATCCACGATTTCACCGCATTGACCAATTTCGCCTTCTCCCCCGACGGGAAGTTCGGGATCATTGCGGACTGCCAGTTCAGCAACCTGTCGACCGCGCCGGAACTGAGTGCAGATCGCGCCTGGATCTTCGATTTTGAGGCCGAAGCGTTCCTGACAGAGCCGGTGACAGTTGGAGCGGTCGCCTCGGTCTCTTATGTAACCCCTGACTCTCGGTTTCTTGTCATGAGCCCGTTTGATCTGGTTTTTGTCGACCCCATCGAAGCGCGCGAGGCGATCGGAGATGAAAAAGACATACCGACGACGAAAATCAGCCCGGCATTCAGCAACTTCAAGTCGGGGTCACGACCCCTGTTTTCCCCCGATGGACGATTCTTGTATATCGCGGCTCCGCTCAATGACACGGTCGTCAGGATCGATTTCGAGACGAGTGAGATTCGCACGACGAAGGTGGGCGGGGACGTCGAACGTAACCAGGTCGATGTTGATGACGGCGATGACGACTATGAGCTCGAGACCGTGACGCTAACGTCAGCTCCGCTCGATCTGGCGCTCTCGCCGGACGGTTCCGTATTGGCAGTCGTGAACTTCAATGCCAACACCATCGATCTCGTGCGCGAGTCGTGGCACTCCTACGTCCCGGCCATCCTGTTTGACGACGACAGGTTCATCGGGCTAGCGATCACCAACGCTTCAGAAACGGCACCCGAGTTTGATCTGACCGGGTTCTACAGCAGCGGGTCCGAGCTTGTCGACGCGGATAGCACGGAAGATGTCATCGAATACGTCAATCCGATCACGGTAGACCTCGCACCTCGGGCTGAAATGACGCGGACGCTCGAGGAGTGGGTGTCCGCCCGACAGCCTGAGAGTTCCTCCGAAGCAGACGACGAAGAAACGAGCGGTGACAGCGAGGACGACTCGGACACGACGCCGGGGTGGGTCGACCTCAACTGTCCCTCGGCTGAGACCCGGGCGCTCTTCCTGACTGGCGACCGAGATCTCAAAAGGCTCGATGGCTCAGTAGCCGCACAAACAACCAGCCAGCGGCTCGTCTTCCCAGAGGTTCGTGTGGCCAATGGATGGAATACGGAGCTAGTTCTTCTCAACCCGAACCTGAGCTCGACTTCGGTCGTGGTGGAGCTTGTCAACGACAGAGGACAGATCGTGGGATCGTTTGAAAGAGTGCTGGCTGGCGGGGCTAGCTCACAGGATCTGGTCAGACAGCCTGATGATGACGAGGATAACGATTCCTACCTGTTCAATGAATCCGTATTTGAGAAGTGCGACACCGGCGCGGACGGTAGCGAGGATGAAGACGAGGATGACGATGAAGAGTATGCGGACGGCAGCATCGGCTGCGGCTTCACAAGCGGTTATCTGATCGTCCGAGTGAAGCCTGATGAGCAGGCGACCGAAGACGAGAGCGAGGAAGCAGATGACGAGGAGGATGAAGAAGAGTTCGTCGTACGAGGCGGAGTCGTCGCCTTCGCCCGGTACTTCGATCCCGAGCGTATGGAAGTGCTGATCGGGATCGAAGCCCCGTATCCCCAGCTGGAAGGGCAAGCCAGCGCCAGCGGGCCGGCCGTTGAAGCTCGTCAGTTTTACCTTCCCCAGGTGGTTTCACTCTCGGGAAACGAGACCATCCTGGAGCTTGTTAATCCGACAACTCATGTGCTGAACATCGCGTTGGAGCTGCGAGAATCCCGGCAGACCGAAGCAGTTTCCGCGAAAACGATTTCAATCAAGCCAGCCCATGTGTTCCGTGGAACCGTGTCCGAGGTCTTTGGCCTGGCGCGGGAGAGTCTCTTCACCGGCTGGATACTGTTCAACTCAGACGCAAAAGGCCTGGTCGGGAGCGCGGAACTCCTGATCGCTGACGACAAGGCAGCGACGACCCTGCCGCTGCAGTCGCTTCCGACCGAGCGTCTGGTCTTCTCCCACCTTGTCCAAGCGGGTGATTTGAGCACGGGACTGTCTCTGGTGAATATCGCGTCCGAGCCGGCCCGGCTGACACTGGCTCTCTATTCGCCTGAAGGGCAGCGGGTCGCCCTCTGTGAGAGCATCCCACTCCTTCCGCTGCAACGGTTCTCGGCATTGCTCAAGGAGTGTTTTCCTGCGATGGGTGACCAGGTCGGAGGCCACATCGAGGTCCGTTCAGATCGGCCCATCACTGGCGTGGAGATGTTTTTCAAGAATGATCTTGAGTTGGTTTCGGCCGTGTTGCCGCAGTGAGGGGCAGAGCGCTCTTTTGGGGCCGGCAACGTGGGGTGGGTTTCGAACCCGCGAACCGGCTCGCCGGGGTGCGGGTGAAACCCACGAAACCAAGGTTGGGTACTCTGGGGCCGTGGGTTTCAGCCGCACCCCGGCGAGCCGGTGCGCGGGTTCGAAACCCACCCTTCGTTGGAACAGCCAAAGAAAGGAATCTTCATGAAATACCGAGTCTTTATACCGCTGGTCTTGTTGTTGTCTGGTTCTCTCGCTTCGGCCCAGGAGCGACGTCCCCCAACAAGCTCGCGCTCCGCTGAGCTTCGAGGTCCACTTTCCCGAGTCAGAGGCGTGAAAACCAGTTGGCGGATTGCGGAATCGACTCCGGCCCAAAGCCGGATCGACCGGCTGGGCACGATCGGATGGCCCCTCGAAGTGGTCAACGCTGCCGGACGTGTGGCCGGCGAGGTCTACCGAATCGAAGAGTCAGGCAAGTACCAGGGCTTCGTTCTTTTGAGAAGCCAGTCGGCCTTGGACATCCGTTCGGAGTTTTTCGCGCAGAAGTGGCCTCTCGATCAGCTTTCGGATGCCCTAAAAGCAATCGACGCTGATGATCCGTTGAAGGAGCCACGGATGCACCTGGCGATTGACGAAGACCGCCTCGTGCTCAGGGTCAACCTGGGAAAGGTCGAACGGGAATTCGAGTTCACGCGCTTTGACCCGGAAGAATGGACCGGACGATAGGAAGGCAGGATCGAGATGCGCCGAAATATTTTTGTTCTCTTTGCGCTTTTCCCTACGCTCCTAGGCTCCGCATCCGGGAAGGCTGAACCCGAGAAGCCGCGTCTGGTGACCGCCTCGCCGGCCGCCGATTCCGAGTGCAACCTTTCCCCTGGAGATTACGACTACTGCGCGGTCTGCGGGCCCTGTGCCAAGGGACAAGGAGATTGCGACAGCAATTCCGAGTGTCAGGCGGGTCTCTCGTGTGTCGACGATGCCGGTCCCGACTACGGTTTTGGCGAGTTTGTGGACGTCTGCCTTGAGGTTACAGAATGTCCGGTCGACCCGGGCCATGTCGACTACTGCTCCTTGTGCGGTCCCTGCAAGGAGGGAGATGGGGATTGCGATTCAGACGAGCAGTGCGATCAGGGTCTCAAGTGTCTGGCCGATGTAGGTGACAGCTACGGCTGGGCGTCGAATATTGATGTCTGTGTGCAAATCGATTGTCCGGTTCCTGATGGAGACCCCGACTACTGCCGGCTTTGCGGCCCCTGTGAAGAAGAAAAGGGCGATTGCGATTCGGATGACGAATGCAAAGACGATCTGACCTGCGTGACCGATGTCGGATCTTCCTACGGCTTTAGTTCAACCACAGACGTGTGTCTGGACGTCGATACCGACGAGGACGACTGTCCGGTCAGCGAGAACCATGCTGACTACTGCACGCTATGTGGGCCTTGTGAGGAAGGGGTCGGAGACTGCGACTCTGACAGCGAGTGCGACGAAGGTTTGATATGCGTCAACTACACCGGCGCGACGGACAAGTGCATGGAGCCGATCGACCCCGACGACGAGGACGCGGAGTGTCCCCTTTCCAAAGGACACGCCGACTTCTGCCGGCTTTGCGGCCCTTGTGCGGAAGACGTCGGGGACTGCGACTCCGACTCGGAATGCGAGACGGGCCTGACCTGCATGCCCGATGTCGGCAAGTACTACGGCTGGGACGAGGACGTTGACGTGTGCCGGATCCCGGGCGAGACGGACTGTCCGGAGCTGGTGGGCAGCTACGATTTCTGCAGCGTCTGCGGCGACTGTGCAGAAGGGCAGGGGGACTGCGATTCAGACGATGAGTGTGCGGACGGTTTGATCTGCGTGAGTGGTGTGGGCACTCAATACGGTTTTGCCTCGGACGTCGACGTCTGCCTGGCTACCTGCCCGGTTCCCGTTGGGCACGAAGATTACTGCAAGATGTGTGGTCCCTGCGAGGAAGGGACGGGCGACTGCGACTCGGACGATGACTGTGCGGATAGTGACGCCAAATGCATGCAGGACGTCGGGGCGATCTTCGGATTCGCGGCGGACGTCGACGTCTGTGTGACCGGCTTTCTGTGCACTGAGCCCCAAGGAAGTTACAGCTACTGCAAAGTGTGCGGGCCTTGTGTGGAAGGCGAGGGAGATTGCGATTCCGATTCTGAATGCGATACCGGACTGGCCTGCGTCAACGAGGCCGGCCCCGACTACGGATGGGCCTGGGACGTCGATGTTTGCCTGCCGCGAAAGAGCGAGGAGTGCGAAGACCTGCTCGGTAAGGACGGCTACTGCGAGAAATGCGGGCCATGCCAGAAAGGCGAGGGTGACTGTGATTCTGACGACGAGTGCGAGGACGGGCTTTTCTGTGTGAACAATGTGGGTGACGACTACGGCTTCGATTACACGATCGATGTCTGCCTTGAGCGTGACGAATCGGCCTGCGATCAGATGCGCGAGGATCACGACTACGACTACTGCCGGTTGTGCGGGCCGTGCGATGCGGGGGAAGGCGATTGCGACTCCGATGCTGAATGCAAGATCGGTCTCGAGTGCGCTGAGAACGTCGGAGAGGAATACGGACTGGATGACCAGTTCGTTGACATTTGCCAGGTGAACGACGAGTGCGCGGATCTAATCGGTGACGAGGACTTCTGCTCGGTCTGTGGTCCCTGCGTGGAAGGCCAGGGGGACTGCGACGGGGATTCGGAATGCGCGCCTGGTTTGCTCTGTGTGAACAACGTGGGAGCAGGTTTTGGATGGGATTGGCAGGTCGACGTCTGCCTCGACCCCGGGATTGCTCGCGATTCTTGTCCGGTTCCTCCCGGTCACTATGACTTTTGTGCGCTGTGCGGGCCCTGCGACCGTGGAGAGGGAGACTGTGACACGAGCAGCGAATGTGCCGCGGGACTCCAATGTGTCGACGACCTGGGCGCGCTCTTTGGATTCAAATCAGACGTGGATGTCTGCATACAGCCGTGACGGTATCGGTCGTCGTGGGTCCGATAACGTAGCAACGTAGGGTGGGTTTCGAAGCCGCCTTGCGGCTGAAACCCACGAAACCAGCGTTCGATGCTTCAGGGCCGTGGGTTTCAGCCGCAAGGCGGCTTCGAAACCCACCCTACGTTGCCGGACCCAACCACCTCAGGAGGTTCTTGGAAATTATGCGTAAATCGCTTGTACTTTTCTTGTTTCTACCTCTGCTTCTGGACTATGGCCACGCCGACCAGCTTCATGGCGGTCTGACGGGGAGAGTGACGGTTGCTTCCCCGCTTTCCACATCCGATCTCGAGATCATGCTCATTAACCCGAGAACCGAGTACTCGAAATCGGCCCGGATTCGTGAAAGTGGTTGGTTTGATCTTTCCCATCTCCCAAACGGCACGTGCACTCTCCGAGTCGTGTCGAGCCGCTTCGGGTACTGCGATACGGAAAACGTGCCGGTGAGGGCCGGGGAGATTACGCGACTGGACCTCAACCTCGATGTCGGGCCGAACTCACAGATCCGTTGTTCCGCTGATTTTTCGGCTGCCGGGCTCAAGACTGAAAACGCTACTGTCTCGGCTCAGTTGACTAGCCAGGAGATTTCTAACCTTCCGCTCGCATTCCTGCGTAATTACCAGAGTGCTCTGGTTCTGGTCCCGGGAGCGGCGCCACTCGAGCGCCAGGACGACATTACCGACTCGACGGGCCTGTTGCTCGCTTTTTACCTGAACGGGTCTTCTGGCAGCGCGAACGTCACGCGGGTCGATGGCGCAACCGGCACAAACATCTGGTTGCCCCGCCATGCTGCCTACATTCCGCCAGCTGACACAATTGAACTGATCAACATCTCAACCAACAATATTGAGGCTGACCAGGGCTTTGCCGGCGGTTCAGCCATCACGGTTCTTACGCGTTCTGGAACGAACGAGTTGCACGGCTCGCTCTTGGGTTATCACGAGAATTCCGCGCTGAACGCGCGCAATTTCTTCAACCATCTCGACACCGATGGCGACGGCAAGGCAGACCAGCCAGGCGGCCAACGCTCGATCGGTTCCGCGACTTTTGCGGGTCCGCTGGTGAAGGACAAGTTGTTTTTCTTCGGAGGCTGGGAAGGAGCGTTCCAGAGACAGGCCCGGACCAGCACGGCCACGGTGCCGACGGAAGAGCAGAGGAACGGGGATTTCAGCGCCTTCGATACAAGCATCTACGATCCATTGACCGGGAAGAAGGACGTCATCGACCGCCTCGCCTTCGAGAATAATGTAATTCCAGCGAGCCGGCCTTCGGCCCAGGCCAAGGCCGCACAATCTCTGCTTCCGCTCCCGAACCTGAAAGACCCGGACTCCGATGAGTACCTTCTGA
>RPQK01000182.1 GCA_003819755.1 Acidobacteriota bacterium
CGTTCAGCGTTCAGCGTTCAGCGTTCAGCGTTCAGCGTTCAGCGTTCAGCGTTACCAGCAGCCACGGCCAGCAGGGAACGGGACAACGTTGAACGGTGAACGGTGAACGGTGTAACGGTGAACGGTGAACGGGGCAGGGGGCAGGGGGAGGAAAGCACCGATGAAGTACAGCGACAGCGGGGTCGACATAGACCGGTCCAATGAAGCGAAGAGAAGAATTAAAAGCTTCGTACGGTCAACCTTCAACGAAGCGGTCGTCGGCGATATCGGGGCTTTCGGCGGCATGTACCGGCCCGACTTCCTTTCCCTCCAAAAGCCGATTCTCGTTTCGAGCGCCGATGGAGTTGGAACAAAGCTCAAGGTAGCCTTTGCCTCCGGCATCCACGATACCGTCGGCATCGACCTCGTCGCCCACTGTACGAACGACATACTCGTGCAGGGAGCTTTCCCTCTTTTCTTTCTCGACTACATTGCCTCCGGTCGGGTCGAGCCGCCGGTCATTGAACAGTTGGTCAAAGGCCTGGCTCAGGGGTGCCGGGAGTCCCAGTGCGTGCTTATCGGCGGCGAAACCGCGGAAATGCCGGATTTCTACCAGCCGGGCGAATACGACCTGGCCGGCTTCATCGTCGGTATGGTCGACGAATCAAAGTTGCTGGGGACCCGAAAAGTTGAACAGGGCGACGTCCTGATTGGTTTGCGTTCCTCCGGCCTCCATACGAATGGATACTCGCTGGCCCGCAAAATCTTTTTCGAAACGGAAAGGCTGGGCGTCGATTCGTACGTCGAATCGCTCGGAAGGACCGTCGCGGAAGAGCTCCTGTCGCCTCACCGCAATTACCTGCCGGTGGTCAAGGAGCTCGTCCAATCCGATGACCTTCACGCCATGGCTCACATAACAGGGGGCGGGATCACAGAGAACCTCGACCGCGTCTTACCGTCTCATCTGGACGGAGCCGTGCGCCGCGGCACCTGGGATATCCTGCCCGTCTTCCGCTTCTTGAGGGAACGCGGACAGGTCGAAGACGAAGAAATGTACCGAACCTTCAACATGGGTATCGGGCTTATTCTTGTCGTGGCGAAGGATCGACTGAACCGGGTGGAAGACTACCTGCGGGCACGCGGTGAACAGTATTACCTTATTGGCGAAGTGGTGGCAGGTCTGGGAAAGGTGCGCTACGTATGAAAAACGTCGCTGTACTCCTGAGCGGACGAGGATCAAACTTTCTCGCTCTTTCCGACGCCGTTAACGCCGGGAAAATACCTGCCCGGATAGCATTGGTCGTCTCCAACCGTCCTGAGGCTCCAGGCTTGCAGCACGCCGTCGAGCGGGGCTACAAAGCGATCTGCATTCCCTCCCGCGGCATCGAGCGCGAGGCTTACGACCGGCTGGTGGTGAAGGAGCTACAGGCCGAGAACATTGATTTTATTTGCCTGGCAGGCTTCATGCGCCTCTTGAGCGGGTGGTTCATTTCCCAGTACCCGCACCGAATCCTCAACATCCACCCGGCCCTCCTCCCCGCCTTTCCCGGCATGCATGCTCAAGAGCAGGCCCTGGAATGGGGGGCCAAAGTGACCGGATGCACGGTTCACTTCGTCGACGAGCAGCTCGACCACGGTCCCATCATCGTGCAGTACCCCGTCCCTGTGCTCGATGAAGACACCGAGGAAACGCTTTCCGCGCGCATCCTGGTTCACGAGCACGAGATTTATCCCGAGGCGCTGAGGATTGTGTGCGAAGGACGGTACACCATCGAGGGTCGGCGGCTGATCGTCAAGCCTGAGCCGCTGCCTGCGGAGTTGGGGCTTGGCTAAAAGAG
This sequence comes from Acidobacteriota bacterium, assembly GCA_003819755.1. Classification (GTDB taxonomy): domain Bacteria; phylum Acidobacteriota; class UBA6911; order RPQK01; family RPQK01; genus RPQK01. Next base: position 1,818 of record RPQK01000182.1, read on the forward strand.
AAAAAAAGACCTCAAAGACCTCAAGGACCTCAAGGACAACGGAACGAAAATCTTGTCGTTGAGGTCCTTGAGGTCCTTGAGGTCCTTCTCTCACCCAAAGTACTTCCCCAACCTTTGCAGACCCTCTTCCAGCCTTTCATACTCCGCAGCATACGAGAGGCGAAGGTACCCTTCGCCCCCGGGACCAAAGTCACTTCCCGGTGTTACTGCCACGTGTGCCTGATTGAGGATGTCGAAGGCGAGTTGATAGCTCGAGCACTTGACCCGCTCGCAGTGTCGGCGCACGTCTGCAAACACGTAGAACGCGCCCCTCGGCTCTGAGGCGACTGCGATACCAATACGCTCGAGGCCGGCGATTACCAGATCGCGACGCCGTCCGTACTCATCGATCATTTCCTGGACGTACGAGTCACACTCCTCAGAAAGAGCCGTAATGGCGGCAGTTTGAGCGAAATGACAGGCGGAGATAAAGAAGTTCTGCTGCATCTTCTGCACCGCCCGCACGACGTCTGGAGGGGCAATCAGATATCCAAGCCTCCAGCCCGTCATCGCATACAACTTCGAGAACCCATTCACGACGGCACTATGATCCGTGTACTCCCTGATCGAGTGCGCTCGTTCCCCGTAAACCAATCCGTGGTAGATCTCGTCGGACACCACAAAGAGCCCAAGCTCTGCCAGCCGCGCAAGCTCGGCTGGATCAATGACTGTTCCGCAAGGGTTGGAGGGAGAGTTGATGAGGACGGCCCGAGTGCGTGAAGTAATCGCCCGACTGATGGCCTCGCGGTCGGGGTGAAACCCAGTTTGGGCGGTCGTGCGCACCGTGACCGGAACTCCGCCGGCAAACGTAATCAGCTGCGGATAGCAGGCGTAGCAGGGATCGGCGATTATGATCTCGCTCCCGGTTTCGCACAGCGCCATGAAGACGAGGAGCATGGCCGGACTGGTCCCCGAAACCACAACCACGCAGTCCGGATCTATTTCAGTCCGATATTTGCGCCGGTGCCACTCGGCAATCGCTATCCGCAGGCGCCTGACTCCCCGGGAGTGGGTGTAGTGCGTCTCTCCCGCCTGCATTGCCGTGATGGCCGCTTGACGAATAGGAGCGGGTGTCTCGAATCCCGGTTCGCCCACTTCCATGTGGACAACATCGACCCCGTTCCTTTCCAGGCATTGCGCCGCTTCCAGCACCTCCATCACCAAGAAAGGCTTGATTTCTCTCGCTCTCTGGCTGACCAGTGTCGTCATTCCGAAGCCGGCCCTCTCTTTCAAGCAGATTCTATTGCGGCGGGCGACAGATTAACAGAGCGTGATCGCGGCGACACGATTGACTCTTTCGTAATCCATTGCTACATTGGAATTAACGACCTGCCTCGGCTTTCTAAATTCAACTACAAGGAGTGACAGTTATGGGGATTCTTGCGTGGGTCCTTTTCGGTCTTGTTGTGGGCGTGATTGCGAAGCTTCTCATGCCCGGAAGAGATCCGGGAGGCTGCATCGTGACGATGCTGATCGGAGTCGCGGGTTCGCTGCTCGGTGGATTTGTGGGTCGAGCGCTCGGGCTCTACACCGAGGAAGTGTCCGGCGGCGGGTTGATCATGTCGATTCTGGGCGCCATCCTCCTGTTGCTGATCTATCGCTTTACCTTCGCGCCGAAGGTCACGAAGATGTAAAGGCAGGGGCGAAGGGGCGAAGGGGCGAAGGGGGAAGGGGCAAAGGGGCAAAGGGGCAAAGGATCAAAGGGGCGAAGGGCGAAGGGGCGAAGGGGCAAGCGAGCAAAGAACTCTATTACCCCGCTTTTCCCTTTGCCCCTTTGATCCTTTGATCCTTTGCCCCTGCCTTTGTTACTTCAGCACCGCCGGCTTGAGCGTCCAGGCTTGAAGCCGGGCCATGTCCAGCAACTCGGGCGCCTGAAAGCCCTCGGGATGGATCACCCAGCCGAAGGTCTTCTGCGGTTCCATGGTCACATGTCGGCGCAATTCAGGGTTCCCTTTTCTTACGCTGACGTCGCCGCTGCTCCGATCAGCGGCCAGCGTCGCCGCAAAATCTTCGAGCGACAGGGTTTCCGACCCAATCCAGACGGTGGCCGGAAGCCGAGTGTGCGTCTTGATGTAGGAGACCGTATCCGATTTGGCTTGCTCGAACCTCCGCCGGTCGATAGTTCCGGCTTTGTAAGTCGTCTTCCCTTCACTCACCGGACCTTCGACAAAACGGGGCTCCTGCCCGAGGAGAACGAGGAGCATGTCAGCCGCCGAGAGGCTGGTGTTATTCAGCACGAGAAACGTCTGGCGCGCTGCCATGTGATCGGCTATTGCCTGGCGGTTTACTGCACCCGGGATCTGGGACTGGTACTTGGACATCAGCTGGCGACCAGTCACGAAGCGGACCGCCGGGTTGGACAAGGCGTGTTTTACATAGCTGTTCAGAACGCCGTAGCACCGCTCCGAGTCTTCCGGCGTTCGGCGCTTCGGGCGTCGCCACTCGCTTGCGTCCGGGTTGGCTCCCCGGCTGAAGTTCACTCCGTCCCAGAACTCCGTCGTTGCGAATTCACACGGATGATAGTAGATGCTGATCACCCCGCCTCCCTGCGAGCTCAGTTTGGCGGCCGTGCTGTCGAACTCCCGCTGACTGGCGTCCAAATCATCCTTGTCAAGTGCAGCTCGCATGACGTAAGGACCCATGTCGAACACGTAGAAGAGCCCGCCATACCAGAACGGCTGATGGTTCTCGACCCCAACGTGTGATCCTTCATCCAGGTACATCGGAACGCCCAATTGACGGAGAGCGCGGTTGGTTTGCGGAGCCCAGGAACTGCCCGGTTGGCCGTAGCAACTCGGCGTCACCCCAAAGATCCGGCTGACGTCGTTAAAGCCTGCCATTTCGCGACGGATGAACTCGTCGGCGCCGGTCAGATAGTCCATGGTTTTCAAATAAACAGCCGGCGTGGGAGGAACGCTGTGGAAGTTGGTGTGATAACCGATCTCATGCCAGCGAAGGGCCTCGATCACGTCCTGACGCCCTCTCTTTTCGAGGACTCTGGCTTTCTCTCCGACGACTTTGAACGTGGCTTTCACCCCCAGTTTGCGCAGATCGGTCGCAAGCCGCAAGGCGGCATCGTCGGACGCCGGTTCGATGTAGTCTTCGGTGTCAAACCAAAGAACGACGTAGACCGGGCCATTGGCGGCGACGGTGATTGACAGAAAAACAACCAGCAGAAGAAGTCGAAGCATGAAGACACCTTAGCACGGGTGAAGGACAGGGCGCGGCTGGTCGCTTCTGTCGCTTCTGTCGCTTGTGTCCCTTCTGTCCCCGAGGCTAGGCCGGCCGCCCGGGCAGAAAGCAGGTCACAATCGTGCCCCCGCCGGCCCGGTTCTGGAGGCGAATCGTGCCGTTGTGAGCTTCGATGATCTCGCGGCACAGCGGCAGTCCGAGACCGCCGCCGGCCGGCTTGGTGGAATAGAAAGGAACCAGCGCCTGTTTAAGGACCGTTTCGTCCATGCCGGCGCCGCGGTCCATGACCTGGATCCGGCATCCGGCATGCGGCGCGGCCAGAACTCGGACCGTGACTTCCGGATGCTCGCCGCTCGCCTCGTGCGCGTTCTTCAACAGGTTGATCAGCACCTGTTCCATCTGACCACGGTCGAACCAGCCTTCCACGACGGGGAGCGGCTCCTCGATCTCGAAGCCGCACAGCTCCTGGAGGTGTTGGAGGAAAGGCCGCCAACTGACGGCCCGCTTATCGGGCTTCGGCAACCGGGCAAAGCCGGCATAGGCTTCAAGGAACGCCTTCAGGTGCTCGACCCGTTCACCAATCGCATCGAATATGCCCGGCATTCTCCCGGTCTCGGTACCCTTCTCGTGTAGAATCCGCGCGGAATGAACCAGAGAGGAAACCGGCGCCATGGAGTTGTTGACCTCGTGGCTCATCAGTCTAATTGCCTTTTTCCAGACTTCAACCTCTTGGCGATTCAGTTCCCGGGTCAGGCGCTGAACCAGGTAGAGGGTATGGCTCTGACCGTTCAGGTGAAAAGTCCGCCGAGAGAGATGGTAGGTCTCCTGCTCGCCCTCCTGCTCGGTGTGAAACAGCGCATCGGAGTCGCCCTCGAGCACCTCGCGCATTTCGTCGGGGCATCCTTCAACGATTTCCTGGAAGTAGCGGCCGGCGAGGAGCCGCCGCGTCGGGAAAAGCTGATCGGCAGCCCGATTGGTGTAGAGGATACGCCCCCGCTCGTTGGTAAGGACAACGGCGGTGGGGTTACTTTGCAGGACGCTGTCCAGGAGGAGCTCCTTTTGAAGAATCACGCTGCGTTCCTCGCGCAGCAAGTGACCGAGGTCGTTATAGAGCGAAAGAAGCTCGCCGAGCTCGTCCGATCGGTTGGAAGCCAGTCTGACCGTGTAGTCGCGGTCCTTAAAGCTCTGAATCCCGTCACGCAGGGCGAACAAGGCGCGCCGGCTGGAGCGAAGCGAACGATCGAGAATCAGCCAGCCGATGCCCAGACCCGCCACCAGGGAGGCGCCGAAAGCCAGGAGTGGGAACGGCGAAAATCGGACGGCCAGACCGGCTAAAACAGAGACGAGCAGTACCACCAGGACAAAAACCGCGCGGATCTTCCAGAGGAGAGAGGAAGACATGCGGCTGGACGTCCGACGCAGTCTGCCTGCCGAGCTCTCGGCTGCAACCCGGTTGGAGTCAGGCTTTTGGTCGGCGTTCGAGTACAATGCCCAGTTTCTCCATTTTCCGATACAGGGCCTGGCGACTGATCCCCATTTGGCTGGCGGCGTCTGCCACCACGCCATGGGCTCGTATGAGCTCTTCCTCCACTTGCGTCCGGTCTTCGGCATCCGAGGCCGGCGTGCTCGTGACCGGCGAAGCCGAAGCCGGGCGAGGCTTGAGGCCGAGGTCCGCGGGCTCGATGACCGGACGTGTTCGCGTCAGGACACCGCGCTGGATGCTGTTTCGCATCTCGCGGACATTGCCTGGCCAGGAGTGCCGGAGCAGCGCTTCCTGGGCTTCCCTGCTGAACGATAGTCCCGGAACCTCTTCTGCCCGGGAGAATTCGGACAGGAAGTGTTGAGCCAACGGAAGGATGTCATCCGATCGCTCACCCAAGGGAGGGACGTCAAGTTCCACCACGTTCAGACGAAAGTACAGGTCCTCGCGGAAGCGTCCTTCCCGGATCGCCTGCCCCAAATCGCAGTTGGTGGCACTGATGACTCGCACATCAACCCGGCGGGTGGTGCTGCTCCCCAGACGTTCATACTCCCCGCTCTGCAGCACTCGGAGTAACTTCATCTGGCCGGCCGCCGAGAGATTGCCGATTTCGTCGAGGAAGAGGGTACCTCTGTCGGCAGTCTCGAAGCGGCCTATTCGCAGCTTTTGAGAGCCTGTAAACGCGCCCGGCTCTGCCCCAAACAATTCGCTTTCCATCAGATCGTCCGGGATGGCTCCCACATTAACCCGAACGAACGGACGATCCCTTCGCTCCGAGTTGGCTTGGATGATCTCCGCGATTTTCTCCTTTCCGGACCCGCTCGGGCCGGTGATGAGGACGGGTACATCGGCACGGGCAATGCGAGCGGCGAGGGTCAGAACCTCGTGCATCTGCTCGCTTTCGTAGATGAAGCCGGACAAGTCGTATTTCTGCCTGAGGAGCTTCCGGGCCTGGCGGCGGGCCGCGTAGATGCGCGAGTTTTCGAGCTGCAGCCTGCGAATGCGCAGGAGGTTTTCCACAGACCTGACCAGTTTGGCATCGTCCCATGGTTTAGCGAGATAGTCGCTGGCTCCCTCTTTGATGAGCGCAACGGCCGTCTCAAGCGAAGTCCAGCCCGTCAGGAGCAGAACCGGAAGGTCCGGGTCCTCGCTTCGAATCCGCCGGAACAGCTCGATTCCCTCCTCACCGGAGGTCTTGTCGCGTCCGAAGTTCATGTCCTGGATGACGACTCCGACTTCCTCGGAGGCGATAATCGCGAGAGCCTGGTCAGGGGACGAGGCGCTTCGGCACGAGTATCCCTGGATTTCGAAAAGAATGGTAAGAGCGTTCAGTACGGCGGGTTGATCGTCGACTAAGAGAAGATCGATCATCTGTGTACCTTATCTGACGGCTTACTGCTTCCCAGCTGACTGCTGTGCGCACGTCCGATGTCCGCCGTCAGCTGGTCAGAAGGTGTGAAAAAATCAAGCGTGTCGACGGGCTTTTATCGTGGCCGGACTCTCCAGAGTCCGGCGCGTACATCGTGCAACCAGCCATCATCCACGCGCCGGACTCTGGAGAGCCCGGCCACGATAAAAGCCCGTCGACACGCTTGATTTTTTCACACCTTCTCAGCTGTCAGCACGTCAGCCGTCAGCCCATTATACCGTCCTGGTTGCACTTGCGGGCGAGATTCGAGTGGTGCGGAGGACCGGCCCGAGAGCGGCAACCAGGCTGACGATCCAGAGTATGATGACTCCGGCCAGGACGAGGTGCCACTGGAGCTTCGCGCCCTCCACAATGCTGACGAGCCCATAGTTAAGCGCGTACGCCAGACCAGTACCCACAATGAGACCAATAGTGGAAATCAACCAGTTTTCAACCAGGAAGTATCGGACAATATCCTGCTTTCGGGCCCCCAACGCCCGGCGCGTCCCTATCTGCCTGGTCCGCTCGGTCACCGAGAAGGCCGTAATCCCGACGATACCCAAGGCGGTGACCAGGATGAGAAGGCCGATCAGGACTGTCAGCATCCGGATCATGGCCACCTGCGACGAGAAGGTTTGCTGTTTGATATCGCCGAGCGTGTGAACCTCTACGTTGCGGCCGTTGTTCGTCTTCAGCAACGTCTCCTCGATCGTCTTCACCAGCCGGTTGGTGTGCCCGGGCACGGCCCTCACCATGAAACGGATACCCCAGTTCACGCTTCCCGGCCGGCCGGGAAGAAGAACAACCCGTTCGATGTGTTCCCAACCCGGCCACGACCCGTGCATCCTCTCGACAATGCCCACGATCGTATGAGGATTTTCCGGCTCCCGGCTCTGGATCTGTTTCCCGACCGCTTTCCCATCCCGAAACAAGGCATCGGCGAAAGCTTTGGTTATCAGGACGTTCTTCCCTCTTGCCTCGGTGACATCGCTTTCCTGCAGGTCTCGCCCCTCGATGAGCCGGACGCCGAGGACCTTGGTCATCTCCGGTCCGCAGTCGAAAGTGGCGGTCGAGAGCGTGTCGGTCTTGGCGCCCAGGGGCTTGAATCCGGTCGAACTGCCAGAGCCGCTGAGCGGAGTCGCACTGATCGACTCGGCGCTACGGACACCAGGTAAAGCCCGCAGCGTCTTCAAATCAGCCTTGCGACTGTTTTCCAGGTAACCTTCTTCTCGAAAGTCCGGCGAGAAAGGCTGGCTGACTACGGAAAGGAGGTTCGCTTCGTCCAATCCGGTCGGTCGCAGAACCCGGTTCCTATAGTCAAAAATCATGTTCACGCAATTACCCACAATGGCGAGGGTGAGAGCGATCTCGAGCGTGATGAGCGTAAAACGCGTTTTGTTACGACGCAGTGTTCGAAATATCGGTCCGAATTCCATGATGACCTCTACTGTTCTTTCAGATACATTGCGGGAGCCATTGAGCATATCCGCCAGGCTGGATAGGCGCCGGCAATCAAACCAGAGAGCAGTGCCATGCCAATGGCTAAGGCGACCATCGACCAATCCAGAGACAGGTGGAAAAGGCCGTCGAAAAGCCGGGTCACGAGTTCCAGACCCAAAATCGAGAGGAGAATGCCGGCTACCCCACCCATAACAGCGATCACCTCACACTCGATGATGTGCTGCATGAAAATCGCCATCCGGGACGCACCGAGCGCCCTGCGCACGCCGATTTCCGGGGCACGCGCCAGAAATTTTCCAAGCAGGATGCCGATCAGGTTCAGAGAGCAGACCAGCAGGAACAACAAAGAGATGATCACGAAACTGATGCTCTCGTCCGGCACGGCCCCAACCTCGTCGAGCCATTCCATGACCGGAAGCAGCTTGTTGTTCAGCGGCCGTTTCATGCGACCGAGGGCCTGTTGGCTGCGGACGTAATTGTCGAGAAACTGCCTGTAATCTTCCTTCTGCCTGGGCGAGTCGAGCTGGGCCCACATCTGAATCCAGATCGCCTCCGACCGCAGGAATTCCTCCGGAGTCCGTCCGCTGTCCTTCCACGAACTCGTGTTGCCGCCTGTCCGGATTTGCATCGGGATCACGAAATTGAAGGGGATGAAAACCTCGTCCGGCTCCTCCATGGCGCCGTTGTGCGGGTCATAGAATTTGGGAGTCGGCCTCCAGGGATCAAGCACTCCAACGACCTTGAACTCACGGCTGTCGATGCGAACCGGCTTGCCGATGCTGTTGGCACCGCCGAAGAGCTTTTGGTTGGTTTCATTGCTGATAACCACGACTGGTTCCGGCGTTTTGTCAGCGCCGCGATCCCAGCCCGTCCCATAACGGAAAGGCACCTCGAACATCGGGAAGAAATCGGCAAAGCAGAGGCGGACTCGCGCCCGGTACGGTCGACCCGCCTTGGGGTCGGGGAAGACGTACAAGTAGGACTTGTACATGGCGGAGTGATGCGTCGGTATGGTCGATTTCATCAACTCCATCGCATCACGATAGGTCACTTGATTGGGCGCCGCCTTCGGGTCTTCGTCCGACCACCCCCGGTCGGGGTCCCAGTTGTCCATTTCGACGTAGTGCAGCGACGCGCTCTTTTCGGGAATCGGGTCACGCGACAGGATGTGGTGCGTAGTGACAAAGGTGGTTGAGACCCCGATCCCGAACGCGATTCCCAGCACGATGAGAGCAGAGAGGTAAGGGTTCCTCTTCAGACTCTTCCAGGCTATGCGGATGTGGTAGGCCAGCATTTCGTTTTTCTCCTTAGAAAGACCTCAAGGACCCCAAGGACCTCAAGGACCCCAAAGACATAAAAGACAAGCAATTCGTCCTTGAGGTCC
>RPQK01000183.1 GCA_003819755.1 Acidobacteriota bacterium
CCGGGCTGGGAGCCCGGCGAAAACGATGGTTGCAGCTCGCCGGTTCAGGCCGACCCCGGGGGTCGGCTGCCGGACTCTGGAGAGTCCGGCCACAATAAAAGCCCCGTTCACCACGGCTGGTTGCACCGACTTCGCCCAAATGGCATTGGGCGAGACGCCTGCGCTCCCAGCGGACGCCTCCACTTTCGAGGCCCTCAGGCCGGTCGACGCATGACTATAAGTAGTTATTCAGGCTTCCTTGGGAGGCCTCGCACTGCCACCACACTCGATATCGTATCTAAAGCGCTTTTTCAACAGGCTCGCCGCTCCAGCTGAAAAGCTCGGACGAAGTTCGGGCCTCCGCAAAAATGCGCCTGGCTGTCGCAACGACATCGTCCTTGGTGCCCGCCAGATCCTTAGTTTCGCCCTGATCGTCCTTGAGGCTGTACACCTCGATCGGCCCATTCGGATCAACCGAGACGCCCAGCTGGACCGCCTTCCAATCCCCGATCCGAACTGCGCGCTTCCCGCCCTGCTCATGAAACTCCCAGTACAAGTACTCGTGCTGCCATTGTTCGTTTTTTTTGCCGAGAAGTGTGGGGAGGTAACTGATTCCGTCGACGTGACCGGGAGCGGGCACCATCGCCAGGTCGCAAGCGGTGGGAAGGAAATCCCAGAATGCCCCGACCAGGTCTGACTCGGATCCAGCCCGGACACTTCCCGGCCATCGTGCGATCAACGGCACCCGAATACCGCCCTCGTAAAGGTCCCTTTTGCCGCCTCGAAGAGAACCACTGGAGTGAAAATCGTCCCGGTGATGTCCGCCTTCGCTCATAGGGCCGTTGTCGCTGGTGAAGAACACCAGGGTATTTTTATCGATGCCCAGCCCTCGCAGCTTAGCCAGGATTTCTCCAACCTCCCAGTCCAGCCTCGAAACCATGCCGGCGAAGGTTGCCTTCGGATGAGGTTCAGCCCGATAGTGTGCGCCTTCGAAGGGATCCTCCGAAAAGCTTCCCTCGTACCTGTTCTTCCACCGAGGCGGGGCATAGAGATCGGCGTGGGGCAACTGCACAGACAGATGCAGAAAAAAGGGTCCGGAAACGTGGGCTTCGAGGTACCTCAGCGCATCCTCGAGAAAGAGGTCCTGGCTGTATTTATCTCCTTCGTTCTTATGGTTCCCCGGGAATCTCAGAATTTCCCCGTCACGCCACAATTCGGTCGGGAAGTAGCGATGTGCCGCCTCATGCCCGAGAAAGCCGAAGAAATGATCGAATCCCTTCCGGTTCGGGTGTCGAGGGTCGTCCACGTCACAGGAAACGCCGGATTTGCCGATCATGGCCGTGTGGTAACCGGCATCTTTCAGGAGGCGGGCGACGGTGAGGTCCTGCGGATCCGGCCGCAAGCCCACCCGGCCGTTCCCTCGCACAAAAGTGTGGCCTGTGTGCAGTCCTGTAAGCAGGCAAGCGCGTGAGGGCGCCGAGACCGTCGAACCCGCATACTGCTCGGTGAACCGCATTCCTTCGGCCGCCATGCGGTCGATCTGGGGGGTTTGAATTTGCCGCTGACCGTAGCAACCGAGGTCTCCATAACCCAGGTCGTCCGCTAAGATCAGTATTATGTTAGGTTTGGGAGAGTCGCCCGAAGAGAGCCTCGTGCACCCGCCCAGCAGTATTCCTGCCGACGCCAGTCCGCCGCCCTTGATCCAGTCTCTTCGGCTGAATCGATTCATCACGATTTTCTCCCTCAAAGAGCGTTCCATGGGGCCATACTAGTCTCGGTCGCTAACCGACAGAAGACGACATCGGGCGACACAGGCTCTTCGCCGCCCGTTGCCGTGATGATTCCCCTATAAGGCGATGCTAGCCTTGCGGCGTTACACGATGATGACGGAGGAAATTGAAATGAGATTCTCTTTCAGTAGACCGCAAGTATTTGTGATGGCACTCGCCGCCTGGCTTTCCGTTGGAATCCTTTGCGCGCAGCAGGCAACGGTTCAGGGAGTTGTCACCGACTCCACCGCCGGCAGGATCCCCGGGGCGGAAATCAAGGTGACCAATGTCGCTACGGGAACATCTCAGTCAGTTCTGACCAACGACGAGGGGTTCTATTCGATCCCATTCCTTATTCCGGGAACCTATCGCCTGGAAGTCAGCCTGACCGGCTTTGCGACGGCCCGCCGCGACAGCCTGAAACTGGACGTGGATAAGACTGCCCGGGTCGACGTCGAGCTCCAGGTGGGCGAGCTGTCTCAAACCGTCGAGGTGCCCGGCACGAGCGCGATCATGGACACGGAAACCTCGGTTGTGGGCCAGGTGATCGACAACAAGCGAATCGTCGAGCTGCCCTTGAATGGACGGAATTACCTCGATTTAGCACGCCTGACCGTGGCAGTCGCGCCGGACACCGGCAGTCGCACTAGCTCCAAGGGAACTTTCAGTTCGGCCGGACAGCATGCATACCAGACCAACGTTCTCCTGGACGGGATTGACAACAATTCCCGGGCTTCGGGCGGACAGCTCGGCTACGAAGCGCAAGGAGTAACGCCGTCCATCGACGCAGTTTCTGAGTTCAAGGTCGTTACCAACAACAACTCGGCGGAGTACGGCTTCCGCATGGGCGGCACAGTGATTGTGCAAACGAAGAGCGGCAGCAACCAGTTCCACGGCTCGTTGCATGAGTTCGTGCGCAACGAGATCTTCGACGCCAAGAACTTCTTCGCCGGGAACGAGAACCCACCATACAAGCGCAACCAATTCGGCGGCACCTTCGGCGGACGCATTGTCCCCGACAAGCTGTTCTTCTTCGGCAGCTACGAGGGGACCAGAATCAGGGTCGGAGAGTCAAACACGTCCACCGTGCCGACGCTGGCATTCCGCCGCGGCGACTTCACCGGTTCGAAGACCATCTACAATCCGGCGACGACCGGACAGGTAGGGTCGAAGTGGGTGCGCGACCCGTTCCCGGGCAACCAGATACCCGCGACCCAGTTCGATGCGGTTGCGTCTAAGATAATCAACCTTTATCCGGAACCGAACGTGCCGGGAGCAGGAGTCGCCAACAATTATTCTTTTACGGGTTCCCGAAGCGACGATACCAACCAATATGACTCTCGAATCGACTGGTATGCTTCAGAAAGAAACCGGGTGTTCGGTCGGTACAGCCGGCGCCAATCTAACGGAGTCGATCCCGGTCCGCTCCCGTTGCCGGCCGATGGCGGACAATGGCAGACGACCACTCTTACCAGCAACAACGTCGTGGGGAACTGGAACCTTGTGGTCTCTCCCACGATGTTCAACGAAGTGCGCGCGGGCGGCGTCGCGACGCGCAGCATTTTGGACGTCCCCTGGGATGAAAACTACAACAGCAAGCTGGGCATCGCGGGGCTGCCCGACTTCGGGGACGACAACTCCCGAGGAATGAGCCGGTTTAATGCCACGAATTACGCCTTTGTCGGCACCCGCCTTTTCTGGCCCAACCGGAACAATTTCGACTTTCTGCAGCTCTCGGACCATCTCACCGTGGTGAAGGGCGTTCATGTCCTCAAAGGAGGGGTCGAATTCAGACGAGAGAAGGTATTCCGGCGCGCGGCTCGTTACGGCAGGGGTGCGATGTCCTTCAACGGCTCCTTCTCGCAGGACCCCAGCAAGCGCGCCAGCACGGGTGACCCCATGGCCGATTTCCTGCTTGGCCTGGCGAGCGGCGGGTTCATCGGAAACCAAAACGGCGAAACGGCGGTCACTCGGAACTACTCCCTCTATTTTCAGGACGACTGGAAGATCGCCTCCCGGCTGACACTGAACCTGGGCGTGCGTTGGGATCGCTTCGGACCTCCCAGCTTCAAGGAGACACCGGTGAGCCGGTTCGAGTTCACGCCCGGTGACCAGGACTATCGGATCGTCTATCCGGCGGACGAAAGCGACGTCGGTGGCACGCATGACAACAACAATTTTGCTCCCCGCATCGGGCTGGCTTTTCAGGCTGCGCCGAAGACCGTGCTCCGCCTCGGCTTCGGAATCTATTATGGGGAACCGGACGCGCTCACGCAGGACGGAGACGGCAAGTTCGCTCACCAGCCGCCGGAGTACACCGAGATCGGTTTCACAACCGATCGGTTAAAAAGGCCGGCACTTATCGTTTCTCAGGGTTATCCGACCGGGTTGTTCCCGGCAACGGGCATTCAAAGGGACGTCACTGTCAGGACCGCGGAAAAGTACATGCCCTCCCAGTACTCTCAGCAATGGTTCCTGGATTTGCAGCGCGAGTTGCCGATGGAAACCGTGCTCACGGTGTCCTACATTGGCGGTGCGACCCGGCACATCAGCTACACCGAGAATCTCAACGAAGTTCCGGGGCCAGGATCGGCAACCGTGGAAGAACGGCAGCCCTGGCCGTATTTTAATCTGATCAACAAACGTAACGCTGGGGCAAACGCCAACTACAACGCGCTCACCGCGAAGGCTGAGAAGCGGTTCTCCCGAGGCATGACCTACCTGATGGCTTACACCTGGTCGCATGCAATCGATGAGGGGGCCGGGGTGCTGGATGACGGCACTCTCGGCGCCGGCTTCCGCAGCATCTACCACAGGGACTGGAACCGGGGGAACTCAAACTACGATGTGCGGCACAACTTCGTGACGAGTTTGGTGTACGACCTGCCGTTCGGGCAGGGGCGGCGGCTGGGAGGCGACTGGAACCGCGCCACGAACGCACTCCTCGGCGGTTGGCAGCTGGGCGGCATCTTGACAATGCGGACCGGCCAGCCCTTTTCACCGACCGTGAACGAGGATGTCACGAACACACAAACGACCAATTATCCGAACCGCGTCGGCGTGGGCGACCTTCCTCCCTCGGAGCGGAGCATTGACCGCTGGTTTGATCTTTCCGCCTTCGCGGTACCGGATGACCTCAGCTATGGGAATTCCGGGCGCAACATCCTGTTTGGGCCGGGATTTAACAGCATCGATCTCAAGATCGGCAAGAACTTCTACTTCGGAGATGAACGACGGCTGGAGTTCCGGTGCGAGATGTTCGACTTCACGAACACACCGCATTTCGGCCTGCCTGGTCCGACGAGTACCGATGTTCTTCGGTTCACGTCCATCGACGCTACCAGCGTGGGCCAGATCCGTACGGCCTACGAACCTCGCCGTATTCAGTTCGGCCTGAAGCTGGCCTTCTGAGCCAGGCTTGCTGACTGTCAATCCTGTTAATCCTGTCTGAAGAGACTCTAGACAGGATTAACAGGATTGACAGGATTCAGCCTGGCGAGTCTTCCACCCCTCAATCCTCCCAGCTACACCTCACCTCATTGACCTCTCCTCATGCCGCTGCTACCATGCCACACGGGGAAAGAGGAGAAATCCCCGAACCCACTGCCGTGGAATCAAGCCTGCCCGATCAATCAGAACAGAAAACCAGCGGCGGTCCCAGGGACCGCCTGGACTCCTGGAAGGAGATTGCCGCCTATCTGAAGCGAGACGTGCGAAGCGTGCAGCGGTGGGAGAAGGCAGAAGGACTGCCGGTGCACCGACACGAGCACGGCGAGCGTTCGACCGTTTATGCGTTTCAATCACAGCTCGATAACTGGCTTAGGGAGAGAGAAGCAAGATCTCGCAAAAGTCTGTGGACTCGCCACCGAAAAGTCCTGGTGGCCGGCGCGGGCCTCCTCGTCTCAGTCTTGCTTTTTTGGGCCATCTTCCGACTAAGCCTCAGGGAACCCAACGAAACCCCGTTCAGGACCATTCCGTTGACAAGCATGAAGGGGGAAGAGCGCTATCCAGCTTTTTCTCCGGACGGGAACGAGATCGCTTTCGCCTGGCGGCAATTCGGTGCCGACGACTTTGACATATACACCATGCACGTTTCGGGCGGGGCGCCCGTTCGCCTCACGACCTCCCCGGCCTCGGACTTCGGTCCCAGCTGGTCGCCGGATGGCCGTCAGATTGCCTTCTTCCGCGAACACAGCGACGGCATCATGGCTCTGGTGATTCCTCGTTCGGGGGGAGGCGAGCGCGAGGTAGGCCGGCTGCGCTCCCGGCCCTACAGGACAGAGTGGGTGTTCTGGCAGAGCGCCTGGACTCCCGACTCAAACCGCCTGCTTGTGGAAGACCAGATTGAGGGCGAACAGACATCCCGGATCGTTTCTCTGTCGGTCGAGACAGGGGAGGAGAAACCGATAACTTCTCCTCCGCCGGGCCTCAGCGATTGGAGCCCGGCTCTGTCTCGGGACGGGGCTACCATTGCTTTCCTCAGAGGAGGAACCAGGGACGCCGCCAATGTGCACCTTGCCCCGGTTCAAGGCGGAAGAGTGAGAGCACTGACCTCCGATAGCCCGCAGATCACCGGTTTGGACTGGAGCTCGGACGGGAAGAGCATCATCTACTCGGCCTACTTCTCAACGGAAGGGAGCCACCTCCTGCGAATTCCCGCCGAGGGAGGCGAAGCTAAGCCCCTCCAGTTGGGGCAGACCGGCTGGGAGCCGACCATAGCCCGCCAAGGGAGTCGCCTGGCGTACAGCCGGAGATCGCTCAACTGCGACATCTGGCGAGTGGATACGACGGCGAAATCCGACCCCGGTAAAAACCCCAAATGCATCATCTCCTCCACCTTTCCGGATAGCGATCCGTCCGTCTCACCGGACGGCAGGCAGATCGTGTTTGCGTCTCACCGGTCGGGCGCGCGGCAAATCTGGAGATGCGAACGGGACGGGTCGGCGCCGGTCCAGTTGACCTCCCTCACGGCCCATCAGACCGGTAGCCCCCGCTGGTCGCCCGATGGCCTCCAGATCGTTTTTGACAGCCAGGCCTCGGGAAACTTCGACATCTATGCAATGAACCGTGATGGAGGCCGCCTCCGACTCCTGACCCGCCACCCGGCCGCCGATGTACGGCCGAGCTGGTCCAGGGATGGCCGTTGGGTTTATTTCAGCTCAAACCGGAGCGGGAAGTGGCAGATCTGGAAGGTGGCATCCACGGGTGGCGAGGCCGTCCAGATCACCGGAATCGGCGGAGGATTCGAGCCGTTTGAAGGACCGCGCGGTGATTTCGTTTATTTCGCCAAAGAATACAATACGCCGGGCATCTGGAAGGTCCCAACGGGCGGCGGCCAGGAGCAACAAATCTCGAGTGCCGGTAGAGAGCGGGCCTGGTCGATCGCAGACGAGGGCATTTACTACCTCGACAGCCATACCCCGGAAGGTCCAGCCCTCATGTTCCTCGACTTCGCAACCGGAAGAATCGCATCGGTCATGCACTTAGGCGTCGGACCCTGCCTCGGCCTCTCTTCATCGCGCGACGGCAGCTTCATTCTTTATGCTCAGTTCGAGGAACGGACCTCCGACATCTTCCTTGTTGAGGGTTTCCGCTGATAAAGGGGATCGGGAGAGGATCATTCTCCGCACAATTCGCGGACCCACAAAATCTCACACAACCCCGAAGGGGGCATAAGCGCTGACTTAGTGGTCATTTCCATAAATACGATGATGTATCGAGCAGCGGGCACGATCTGTTTGTAGTTCCGCCTTCAGGCGGGCAGTGTAGAGCCTGCCCGTTGCTAATGGCACGCTATTCACTGCCCGCCTGAAGGCGGAACTACAAACTACAGATCTCTGTCGCCCCGTCCCGGCTGCTCACTTACGCGCCCTTCCGCGGATCGCGGCCAACAGCTCCTCGGATGGTACCGTCTTGAGGAGATAGCTCTCGGCCCCTGCCTGAATCATTTTGTCGATGGTTTCGGGTTCCTCGTACATCGAGAGGGCAACGATTCGGATCTCTGGCAGACGCGCTTTGATCTGGCACGTGGCTTCCTGGCCACTCAAGACGGGCATTGACACATCCATGATGAGGACGTCCGGCCGAAGCTCCCAAGCAAGATTGACCGCCTCTTGACCGTTCGAGGCCTCGCCGACCACCTGGATGTCGGGCACGTCCTTCAGCAGCGCCACCAACCCGTGCCGCACAATCTCGTGATCGTCCACCAGCACCACACGCAGGGCGCCGTTGAATGACGCAGGAGGAACGACGGAGGAGGGACTGGTTATTTCGTCGGCCCTTTGTCCTGCATCCTCTGTCTTGTGTCCTTTGCCGTCTATCCGCGGGAGGTCCGGCACAACAAGGTGGCACCGGGTTCCTTTGCCTGGGACACTCTTGATTTTCATCCGGCCGCCGAGCAGCTCGACGCGTTCGCGGATGCTCAGCAGTCCCAGCCCGGCCGTCTCCTTGAGTGCCTGCGGGTCGAACCCTCGCCCCTGATCGGAAACGCTCAGGCACACGTAGTGCCCGATCCGCCGCACTCGGATGGCGGCCTCCTTGACCTGGGCGTGCTTGACGACATTGAACAGCATCTCCTGTGCCCCGCGGACCAGGAACATCGTAAGAGCTTCCGACTGCAAAATCGCCACACCGGAGAGGTCGACAGTCAGGCCATGACGGGCCCGCGCCCATTGCGCCAGCCATTGAAGAACTTCAGTCAGATTGTTCATGTCCAGCACGGGAGGACTCAGATCGTGCGACAGGCTGCGGGATTTCTGGATGGCCTCTTTCAGCATCTCGTCAATCTTCTCGATTACCTCCCGCCGCGAATCCTGCTTCGGCCGGCCTTTCAGCAGACTCAAATGGAACCTGGCCCCGGCAATCTGCTGTTGGAGATCCTCGTGCAGGATCACCGCGATACGCCGCCGCTCCCGCTCCTCCGCCTGTGACAGCTCGAGCGTCAGCTTTTGAAGCTGCCCGGCCCGCCGCTGCAACTCTGCCGTCCGCTGGGCGACCTTGCTCTCGAGAGTAGCATTCAGCTCCCGCAGCGATTTCTCGGCCTGCTTGATCTCGGTGATGTCAACCAGGACATGAACGGCGCCACGGGGCCGGCCCTCCTCGTCCCGCAGGGGCATGCCATAGCCCAGCACATGCCGGATTGTGCCGTCCCCGAAGACCAGATCGAACTCGAAGTCCTGCACCGGGAAACCTCGCGCGGCCCGTTGCGCAGGCAACTCCTCGTTGCTCAAATCCCGGCCGTCCTTGACCGCCCTGAAATGGCGCGGCCTGGTTTCGCTGGATGCGCTCAGTGAGGCCTCCGCGCCGCGGGGGTTTCGCAGGAGCTCGTCCGCCGCCCGGTTGCCCGTGAGGTGGAGGCCATTCGGGTCATGAGCGATGAAAACGGGTGTCGGGACAGCCTCCAGGAGAGCCGCCAGTTCCGCCGCCCGCTCGCGTTCGCGGCGCTCGCTCTCCCGCAACTCCTCCTCGGCCCGCTTGCGCTCGGTGATATCGAGCGACGTGCCAATCATGCGTGCCGGCTGGCCGGCAGCCTCGAAGACCACCTCCGCCCGTGCATAGATCCACTTTGTAGAAGAACCGGGCAGGACGATTCGGTACTCCACGTCATAGGGCCTCCTGTCGGCAAGCGCGTCTTCAATCGCCTGTACCACGATTTGTCGGTCCTCGGGATGAATATGGACCAGAAATGAATCGTAAGTGGGGACAAACCCCTCAGGATCCAAGCCGAAGATGCGGTAGGTTTGTTCCGACCAGACAAGCTCGCCTGATGTAATGTCCCATTCCCAGCTGCCGATGTTCGCGATCTTTTCGGCCTGAGAGAGCATGGCCTCACTGCGGCGCAAGGACTCTTCGGCCCGCTTGCGCTTGGTGATGTCCCGGACTACGGACACCGATCCGATGATGGCACCGCTGGCATCTCTTACCGGGGCAGCACTGACCTGCCGATAGCACAACTCACCCGTGGCCGGGGTTCGGATGATTTCCTCCTGATCTTTCACTACTTCGCCCCGGAGAGCGCGTAGAGGCGGAGTTTCATCAACGGGACGGAGAGTGCCATCAGGACGATACACTTCCAGTGTCGCGGCCAGTTCCTCGACCTGCAACGCCTCGCCAAATCGGACACTGAACTCCCGCCTCCCAGCAGGATTCACCAAGGTGAACTTCTTCTCGGAGTCGGCAAACCAGACCTCGTCGTTGATGCTGCCCAGCAGTGACGACAGTCTGTCTCTCTCTTGTTGAACCGTAGCCAAAAGCTTCTGTTTCTCCTCCTCGGTCTGCTTGCGCTCGGTGATGTCATTAAAGACGATTCCGACCTGACGGCTTTGCGGAAGGCCGGTGGGAAACGCGGAAACTTCATACCAGCGGCCCAACGCTTCGGCGCGATTCTCGAGACTGACCGGTTCACTCGTGAGAGCGACCTTCCCGAAAATATCGAACCAGTACTGTTCGTGCCCCGGCGCAAGGTCGCGCATCAGTTTGCCTTGGGCGTCTTTGAATCCCGTTTGTTTCTCGAAGGCGGCATTGATCTCCAGGAAGCGGTAGTCGATCGGGTTGTCGCCCGCATCGAACAGCACTTCGATGATGCAAAAGCCTTCATCCATCGAGTTGAATAGAGTCCGGTAGCGTTCCTCGCTGTCGCGCACTCTTTCCTCCGCCTTCTTGCGATGCTGCATTTCGGCCGCCAGCGCGTCGCGCGAGACGGTGGTTGCGCGGAGCTCATCCGCCATGCGGTCGAAGGCTTGCCCGAGCCGGCCGATCTCGTCGGTGGAGGAGAGGCCGATGCGGTGCGTCAGATCGCCGCTGCCGATGACCTCGGTCCCGTGCCGGAGGCGATCCAGCGGGCCGGTGATGCGCCGCATCATTCGCACCGACCCGAGTGTCAGCAGGCCGGCGGCGCCTGCGACAAGGATAAAAACAAACGCACCGGTTCTGCGTTGCGTAACTGTGCTCTCGCTGATGATGAGGCTATCGAGCCGTGTCGCACGAGACACGATGGACCGGCAGCGAATGAGAATC
>RPQK01000184.1 GCA_003819755.1 Acidobacteriota bacterium
CGATACGACCTCCGGCGCCGAAGGGCTGGAGTTGGTAAGTAAGATCCA
This sequence comes from Acidobacteriota bacterium, assembly GCA_003819755.1. Lineage (GTDB taxonomy): Bacteria > Acidobacteriota > UBA6911 > RPQK01 > RPQK01 > RPQK01. The sequence goes on from RPQK01000184.1 coordinate 49, forward strand.
GGCGGTTGATAACTGCCTTCCCATAGTGGTGATGACGGCTTGGGGCAGCATCGAGCTGGCGGTTGAAGCGATGCGCCGGGGAGCGCGCGATTTCATCCAGAAACCCTGGGAGAACGCGCGGCTTCTGACGATTGTGAAGACCCAGGTGGAGTTGCGACGCGCCTTGATGCGGGGCCAGCAGTTGGAGGCCGAAAACCGGCTGTTGCGGGGCGGCGAGGGGAAACCCCAAATCGTGGCCGAGGCGCCGGCCATGCGTCAGGTGCTCGACATCATAGAGCGGGTCGGGCCGTCGGACGCCAACATCATGATCACGGGTGAGAGCGGCGTAGGCAAGGGGGTAGTGGCACAAGCCATTCACTCTGTCTCCTCCCGGTCGTCGAAACCCCTGACTAACGTCAATACCGGTGGGCTTTCGGAAGGCGTTTTCGAGAGCGAGCTTTTCGGCCATGTGAAAGGGGCTTTTACCGACGCCAAGTTGGACCGGGTCGGGCGGTTTGAGCTGGCCGATGGCGGGACCCTGTTCCTTGACGAAATTGCCAACGTCCCGCTGACGCAGCAGTCCAAGCTTCTCCGGGTCCTTGAAACCGGCGAGTTCGAGCGGGTCGGGTCTTCGCGAACAATGAAGGTCAATGTGCGGGTCATTTCGGCGACTAACGCGGACCTCCAGGAAGAGGTGTCGGCCGGACGTTTTAGGGAGGACCTGCTGTTTCGTCTCAACACCGTCGAGATCCCGGTTCCCCCGCTCCGGGAGCGGCGCGAAGACATTCCTCCGCTGGCGGCGCGCTTCCTCTGCCAGCATTCGATCCGGTACCGAAAGCAACTGAAGGGTTTTGAGCCGGCGGCCATGCAGGCTCTGCTCAGTCATACCTGGCCCGGAAATGTGCGGGAACTTGATCATGCGGTGGAAAGAGCCGTTCTGATGGCCCGTGATGACACCATTCGGTCTTCTGATTTGGCTTTGCGGCCGGCGAAAGAGAGCCACGCCCGATTCGAAGAGATGAGTCTCGAGGAAGTCGAGGCGTTGCTTATACGGAAGGCACTCGCACGGTTCGGCGGCAATGTGAGTCAGGCGGCCCAGGCGCTCGGCCTCAGTCGAAGCGCCCTGTACCGCCGCCTCCAGCGCCACGGTCTATGAAGGGGAACGAGATCAGGAAGTTTCTCAAGCTGACGTATGAGCAGCGTATCTTCCTGCTCACTCTCGCGGGTGGGCTTCCTGCTCTGGTCGTGGCTTTGATCCTCGTCTGGTCGCATGGGTTCAGTGCTCGGGTCGAGTGGACCCTAACCCTCTTCCTCGTCGCCTGCTGGTTCGGCTTTGCCGGAGCCGTATTTAACCGGGTCGTCTATCCTCTTCAGACCCTCGCAAATCTCCTTGCCGCGCTTCGGGAAGGGGATTACTCCATCCGCGGCCGTCGGGGCCGGATTGACGACGCCCTGGGACAGGTCTTCCACGAGGTCAATCTGTTGGGATTGACCCTGAGAGGTCAGAGGCTCAGCGCGGTCGAGGCGGAAGCCCTGCTGCGAGCGGTGATGACCGAGATCGAGGTCACGGTTCTCGCCTTCGACGGCGAGCATAGACTCAAGCTCGCGAACCGGGCCGGAGAGCGCCTGCTCGCGCCGTCCGGCGGTCAGATCATCGGCCGGACAGCCGAGGATCTCGGCCTGGCCGAGTGTCTCGAAGGCGAGAACGCTAAGACGGCTGACTTGAGTTTTCCGGGCGGCTCCGGCCGTTGGGGCATCCGGGTCAACACGTTCTGGGAACAGGGACTGCCGCATAAGCTGGTCGTGCTGGCTGACCTCACGCAAGCATTGCGGCGCGAAGAGCTCCAAGTCTGGAAGCGCCTGGTCAGGGTCATCGGCCACGAGCTGAATAATTCGCTCACACCCATTAAGTCGATTGCCTGCAGTCTGACGAGCCTCCTGTCCCTGGATTCGCTCCCGGACGATTGGCGGACCGATGCGAATCAAGGACTGACGATTATCGCCGGTCGTGTCGAGTCGTTGCTTCGGTTCATGGAGGCGTATGCCAGGCTCGCCAAGCTGCCGCCGCCCAAACGGCGGCCGATGGAGGTTGGACCCTGGATTCGCCGGGTGGTCGATCTCGAGACTCGGCTTTCAGTCAGGCTAAAAGCTGGACCTGAAATGACACTAAGCGGCGACGGCGATCAGCTTGATCAGCTCCTGATCAACGTGTTGAGAAACGGAGTCGACGCGGCGTTGCAGACCGGCGGCGGTGTCGAAGTCGGGTGGAGGGCGTCTGACGGAAGCCTGGAGGTCTGGATCCGGGATGAAGGTCCGGGCCTGGCCAGCAAGAGTAATCTTTTTGTGCCTTTTTTTACCACCAAGCCGGGCGGATCGGGCATCGGGCTCGTTCTAAGCCGTCAGATCGCCGAGGGGCACGGCGGTTCGCTCACGCTGGAAAACCGGAAGCCAGGGCCGGGGTGCGAAGCGCTGCTGAGGCTGCCGTTATAAGGCACGAACCTGTCAGTGGGTGTCGTGACCCTCCGTCTCAGTCCGTGCCGGCCACACTTTTCCCGTCTCTCAGCGCCACCTGCCCGAGCCTGGAATAGTTGATCGATTCGCCCAGGACCCTCACCGCCTCCTGCGGAGCGTGGAAGCCTGAGGAGTTTTCGGCTTCCACGAAGTCCAGAAGAAACTGCGCCCTCCGCTGGAAGTTGCGGGCCTGCTCGAGTTGCTGGTCGGTCTTGCCCCCGGCCTTAGCGGCCTTGATGTCGCCGATCAGCTGGATGAGAGCATCCATCGCAGTGTTGCGGAGGCTGAGAGTCCTTTCCTGGTTGGTCTCTGCGCGTGTCTTAAGCTCCTCTTCGGACCACTTGTGGCAAGTCTGACAGGCGCGGTTGATATTCAGAAGAGGGCTCTGAACATGGTGATCGCTGATCTTCAGAGCGCCTTCGCGCTGATAAGGCATGTGGCAGTCGGCGCAGGCGACGCCCGATCGGCCGTGAATCCCCTGGTTCCACATCTCGAACTCCGGGTGCTGGGCCTTTAGCGCCGGCGCGCCGCTCTCGGCATGCGTCCAGTCTTTGAATCCCGTCTCCTCGTAGTACGCCAGAATTTGATCCGCTCTCAGGCCGTTCGCCCAGGGGTATACCAGGCGTTTCTCGGGCCCCTTGAAGTAATACTCAACGTGACATTGCCCGCAGACGAAGGCTCGCATCTCCTGCCGGCTGGCCATCTTGTTCACATCGTAATCGGCGACGCCCTGCGACGCCTTCAAGGCCCGGATCCCTTCCATGAAACCTGGCCTGGTGACACGCAACTGCATCGTCGAGGGATCGTGGCAATCGATGCAGGCGACCGGATGGCTGACCAGTTTGCGGGCTTCCTTGTAAGGTAACTGGTTCATCTTCTCGAAGCCCTTGATCAGGTCGCCGTCACCAAGCTTCTTGTAGGGAACATACACCGAGGCGTGGCAATGCATGCAGGTGCCCGGCTGCTTGGCGACTTCCTGCCGTTTGGTGTACGTCTGGTCTTCCAACATGAAGGCGTGGCCGCGCTCCTCTCGGAAGTCCACAGCAAAAGCGTAGCCCGCCCACATGGTCCGCAGCCTGGGATCCTGTTCGAGCCTCGACTGAGCCACAATTGACCTTGGATCGGCCTGGTCAGGAGTGCGGGGAACCGCCTCGCTTCCCCCGTAACGTGTACGCTTCTGGTCGACCGTTCTCACGTACCCGTCGTACTGCATTGGGAAGTTTTTGCCCCAGATTTCCGGGTCCTCGATCGAATCGTTCAACTCGACGACCCGGTAAAAAGGACTCTGGGCCTCCTGTTTCCTTTGGGCGATATTTAAAAGAAGTGCCAGGCCGGCTATTACGGCCCCCGCGGTTGCCAACACCAGGACCACGTAAAAGAGAGTGCTGCGGCGATGCGGTTTAGGGGTGTGGTTCGGGATTGTGCCCATGCTCGAAGCCTCGAATGAAAAAGTATTTTTACGTTATTCCAAATGGCCGACTGAACGATGACAGCGAATACAGGAGAATGAGTCGTCGTCGGAGGTCAGTTGAATGGCGTGCACCATGTCACTGTGACACTTTCGGCATGCCCCCTCGGTGACTTTCAGGTTCCGTTCCGTAATCTGTATCTGGTCGGGAAACCAGCCGCTCGTGAAGGCAAAGGAATGCCAGAAGCCGTTGGTGGCCTTGACCGAGTATTTACCGACGAACCCCGCCGGAGTGTGACAGTCATTGCAGACAGCCACCCGGCCGTGGCTGGACTTCAGCCACGCTCCATAGTGCGCGTCCATGACGTGGCAGTTGGCGCAAGCCCCCGGGTTGTCGGTCATATAGGACGCCCCTTTGGCATAAACAAAGGTGTAAAGGCCCACCCCCACAGCGGCGCCGAGAAGGACAGCCAGGAGAATATGAACGTGGCGCGAAAAGTCCATCGCGTACTACGTTATTAGAAAGCGTACTCTGGTACAATCTTTGTAAAACTCTGTAAAACTCTTACTCATGAGGAGATAACGCCATGTCGGATGCACTGAAAGGTTTGCAGCCTGCTCTTGTCTGGAAATACTTTGGCGAAGTTGCCCGCATTCCCCGGTGCTCCAAGAGCGAGCAGCAGATTGCGGCCTATGTCATGGAGACGGCCAAAAAGCTGGGGCTGAACGCCAGCCAGGATTCGACCGGGAACGTCCTTGTCCGAAAACCGGGGTCGCCAGGTCGCGAGGGCGTCCAGACGGTCGTCCTGCAGGGCCACCTGGACATGGTGTGTGAGAAGAATTCGGGCACAACGCATGATTTCACGAAAGATCCGATCGAGTTGGTGCGCAAGGGCGAAGTCCTGATGGCGAACGGCACGACACTCGGGGCCGACAACGGCATCGCGGTCGCCACGAACCTCGCCATAATGGAGGACAAGAGCGTCGAACATGGGCCCCTGGAATTGCTTTTCACTATCGACGAAGAAACCGGGCTCACCGGGGCCGCCAACCTGAAACCCGGATTCCTGAAAGCGAAAACGCTCCTCAACCTCGATTCCGAAGAAGACTGGGCCATTTACGTCGGGTGCGCCGGCGGGCGGGATACGACGGGGACTTGGAGCGTGGCGCCCGAGGCAGTCCCGGCAGGGTCGTTAGCGCTCAGTATCACGGTCAAAGGACTCAAGGGCGGACACTCCGGGCTCGAGATCAACGCGGGGCGGGGAAATGCGATCAAGATCCTCAACCGGGTGTTGCTCCGGCTTCACGCTCTCGGGGCCAGGCTCTCGAAAATTGAGGGTGGAAACAAGCGCAACGCTATCCCTCGCGAGGCGTCCGCGATCGTTACCGTACCTCAAAACCAGGAGGCCGAGGCCCGGCGAATCGTGAACGAGATGAATGCCACGGTTCGCGCGGAATTGACGATAGTGGAGCCAGACCTCCAGGTCACTGTCGGTCAGGCAGACAACCCGGGAAAGGCTTTGCCGGTTGCGCAGCAAGAGAAGATCCTGCGTGGGATTTCAGCCTTGCCGCACGGAGTAACAAAAATGAGCGCGGAAGTTCCGGGCCTCGTCGAGACCTCGACCAACGTTGCCGTGATCAACACGAACGACGGCAGAATAGCGCTGTCGACCAGCCAACGCAGTTCGGTGGCTTCCGAGATTCAGGAGATTGGTGAGACGGTGGCGTCAGTCTTCCTGCTGAGCGGAGCCGAGGTGCAGCAGGGGAGCGGCTACCCAGGGTGGAAACCGAATCTCAATTCACCGGTCCTTCAGCTTGCCCGGCAGGCTTATTCGGATCTGTTCGGGAAGGAGTGTGAAGTGAAGGCCGTCCATGCGGGCCTGGAATGCGGGATCATCGGCGAGAAATATCCGGGCATGGACATGATCTCGTTCGGTCCGACGCTCGAGGCGGTGCATTCGCCAGACGAGAAGATCTACATCGCGTCGGTCGAGAAGTTCTGGAAGTTCCTGTTGGAGATTTTGAGACGAGTGAAGTAAAGGGACAGAAGGGACAGAAGGGACACAAGGGACACAAGTGACCTAAGGGACACAAGGGACCTAAGGGACCTAAGGCCAAGCGTCTGCCGTAGGTCCCTTGTGTCCCTTGTGTCACTTGTGTCCCTTGTGTCCCTTGTCCCTCCTCAGGGCCGACTGTAGAGGTCAATCACCCGCTCGATCGCTTTCGCGCAGACCGGGCAGAAACCTACGTCGTTCCTCGAAAACATGATGCAGTCGACTTGGGGCCGGTAAAGCCCCTTGGTCTCATAGGACGCCCCTTCGAATGCGCCCACTTTCCCGGCAAATCCACCGCTGTGCAGCAGTTCGGTCTCGCGTTGCTTCTGCTCGCTGAACAACTTTTCCATCTGGTCCTCGCTGGCTCCCGACGCTCGCAGCTTGCGTCTTTCCTTCTGGTAATTGTTCGAGGCTGTTTCGAACTCGGCTTTCTTCCAGGGCGTAGGAAGTGGGGTGCCCGGGGTCACGAGCTCCTTCCACTTGAGCTCGGACGGATCATGCAGGGCGGTCACATTGGGTTCCCAAGGCTCGGGATGGCTGGAGGCACCCGTCTCGTAAGCGACATCCGACGTGTAGTATTCGTCACCCAGGCCGGCAAAGTGGTGGCCGAATTCGTGGACGAAAATATAATCCGCGAAGGCGGTGTCTGCCGCACAGGTCGCATACAGATTGAAAATGCCTCCTCCGCCGTACGTCCTCTCGTTAAGCAGAATCGACACGAACTCGTAGGGCGCAGCCGAGGAGATGTCCCGAATAGTCCTGTTGTCGTAACTAAGGACATAACGCTCGGAGTCAAAACTGCTGTAATGAGTCGAAAGAGGGGACCGGCGGAAAATGCCCGCGTGCGGCCGTGTGACCCCGCTCTCTGCCGAAGGCACGTCGAGCGCTCGTACGTTGAAGTCCGCCTTCCGGCTCTTGAAGGGTTCGTGCTCAAAGAGCTTACCCACCATCCTCTTCACGTCGGAGTGGAACTTCTCCATCTCGTTGCCGGCATAGCCGTCGCCCAGCACGAGTAGGTCGACTTTCTGTGAGGCCGGTCCGTTTTCGAACACCGTCCAGACGCTACCGCGGGGGGCCGCATCCGCACGGACGACGAACCGGGAATTGGGGTCGATTGTGGTGCTCCAGATTTCGACGAAGGCGTTGTCAGGGGTGCGCTTCTTCAGGGTCACCTGAACCGGCTTGCGCGGCCAGGGAAAACGAAGTGACTCATGAAACGTCCGCCACATTTCCCGAGCTTCCGGCGTTGTTTCCCACTCCCCGTAAACCGAGGCAAAGCCGCGCGAGTAGAGGGGCATGTTGGTGTCCCGAGCAATGACCTCAAAGAAGTATTTGCCCAGGTTGGTCGAGTCGAGGAGCCTCGTTTGGCTTCCGGCCCAGGGGCCATCCATTACGACTCGGTCCGGGGAAAAATGCTCCTCAGAAGCGGTGCCCGAGTGGAAGTAATCGAGTCGCATCGTCCGCTCGGTGAAGTGCTGCGAGAACTGGGCCGAAACCGAGCTGAGAGACAGGGAAACGATAAGGGCAAAGGGAAGAAGGAGAATCAACCGTTTCATCCGGTACGTTGTACCACATTTGCAGTATGATTGGCCCCGTGATACCGCTATACAGCTGCCATGTTGACACTCCTATTGGGCGTGTCCAGGTGGCCGGGACGCCCGAAGGGATATGCCGGATCTGTTTTCCGACTGAATCGCCTGAGCAATGGTACCGGTGGTTTGACCGTTATTTCTCCAAGCTGCCGCTTGATGGAGCGCATCCGATCATTGATCAGTGTGTTTCGGAAATAACCGAGTACTTTGGCCGGAAGCGACAGTCGTTCGAGGTCCCGGTGGACCTTCGCGGGACCGACTTTCAGTTGCGGGTCTGGCGTGAGCTGATGAGCATCCCCTTCGGGGCAACGATCAGCTACGGCGAGCTTGCCCGGCGGGTCGGAAAACCCGGCGGTGCGCGGGCGATCGGAAACGCCGCTGGCTCGAACCCCGTACCGATCATCATTCCTTGTCACCGGGTCATCGGTCACGACCAGGGCCTCGTCGGTTTTGGAGGCGGGCTTTCGGTCAAGGAACAGCTGCTTGAGCTTGAGCAGGCGAGGATCCCGTTTATCCGTGGATGACCCGACTGTTGGACTCACCCCTGTCGTGCCCGTAAAATAGCCGATATGAGCTCGGTCGGTGGTATCCTCCGCAAAGTCCTCGACGGGAACCGGATTTCCGCTGATGAAGCGGTGTGCCTGCTCCGTTCGACGGAGCTCCAGAAAGTCGGCCAGGCGGCCGATTATGTCAGGCGCTTGAAGCATCCGCACTCGGTCGTCTCTTTCCTCATCGACCGCAACATCAACTACACGAACGTTTGTGTGGCTCGCTGCAACTTCTGCAATTTCTACCGGCGCCCCAAGGACCCGGAAGGCTACGTTCTGGCTCTTGATGACATTTTTCAAAAGATCGATGAGGCGGTGGCGCTCGGCGCAACTGGAATCCTCATGCAGGGAGGGATGAACCCGAAGCTTAAGATCGACTTCTACGAAGACCTGCTTCGGTCTATTCGCTCCCGCTACAGCATTGACCTCCACTGTTTTTCTCCGCCCGAGATCGTCGTGCTGTCGAAACTTAGTAAGCTAAGCCTGCGCGAAACTATTCGCCGGCTCAGGTCCGCGGGACTTGATTCGATCCCGGGCGGGGGTGCGGAGATCCTCGTTGACCGGGTCCGAAAAACCAACAGCCCGGGGAAATGCAGTGCCCGGGAATGGCTCGAGGTCATGCGGACGGCCCACGAAGAAGGTATGCTGACCACCGCGACGATGATGATAGGTGGAGGCGAGACAGTCGAAGAGCGGGTCGAGCATCTGGAGAAACTGCGGCAGCTGCAGGACGAGACCGGGGGATTTGTGGCGTTTATCCCTTGGAATGTGCAACTGGAAGGGACTCCGATGGAGGCGGTGATCAAGAAGGAGATTTCCGCAGTCGAATACCTGATGCTCCTCGCTGTTAGCCGCATTTACCTGGATAACCTCGCCAACGTGCAGGTGTCGTGGCTGACCCAGGGATTGCAGGTCGCTCAGATCGCGCTCCACTTCGGCGCCAATGACGTGGGCAGCATCATGATCGAGGAAAACGTGATCAGCAGCGCCGGAGCGCACTATACCGCCACCCGGGACGACCTCCTACAGCTGATCCGCAACAGCGGATTTGTTCCTGCCCAGCGGGATACGCTGTATCGCACTTTTCGCAAAATCGCGTAAGGGACACAAGGGACAGAAGGGCCACAAGGGACAGAAGGGACCGACTTCAGCTTGGCGGTCCCTTCTGTCCCTTGTGTCCCTTTTGTCCCTTTGTCCCTCTGGCTCGCGAATCCTGTTGCCCCCGCCCTGCGTCTTTTCAGAAAACACCAAAAGGAGACGACCGACAATATGACGCGAACAACTGCGGCTCTGTTTTCTGTTGTGGCGCTTTGCTTTATCCTGATTCCTCCCCAGGCCGAGGCTGCGGTGACCGTTGGGGAAAAGGTCACCGAGTTTTCGCTCGTTGATGTGAGGACGGGAAAGGAAGTGGCCCTGAACCAGGTAACCGGGACGAACGGTGTTGCTTTGATCTTCGTGGCAACCCAATGCCCCTACTCTAACGCGTTTAACCAGGTGATGGCTGACCTCGCCAAGGAATACAGGGCGAAGGGAATCGCCGTCGTCGGCATCAACGCGAACACAACCGAGCCGGCCGAGGATGTGAAACAGCATGCCGAGAGCAAGGGTCTCGATTTCACGGTGCTCAAGGACGACGGTGAAGTTGCCGGCCAGTTTGGTGCTACCCGGACTCCGGAAGTCTTCGTGCTCGACAAGGAAATGGTGGTCCGTTACCACGGCGCCATCGGCAACAGCAAAATACCGACCACCAATGCGGCCCAGGCCAAAGCCGACGATTTGCGTCCTGCGCTTGACGCTGTTGCCACTGGCTCTCCCGTTCAGGTCGCCGAGACGAAGGCGTTCGGCTGCATGATTAAGCGCTAAGGAGCAAAGATGGCCGTTATCACCGTGCTGATTGCCGCCCTGCTGTCCTCGGCCCTCCCGACCGTGGGCGAGGATCTGATGGAAAAAGCCATTCGTCCCCACCAGGGCCAGGTGGTCGTCGTCAATCTGTGGGCGACATGGTGTGGTCCTTGCCGGGAGGAATTTCCCGACCTCGTGCGGCTCTACAAGGAGAACAAGGGCTCGGTGGTTCTCGTCGCCATTTCCATGGACGAGCCGGAAGACGCCGGCAAAGCCCAGGAGTACCTCGCACAGCACAAGTCTGATTTCCCTGCTTATATTCGAGGCTTCAAAGATTTTGACGTCTTCTCGAACGCCCTTGATCCGAACTGGAAGGGCGCAATCCCGGCCACTTTCGTTTTCGACAAATCCGGCAAGAGGGCCTTCAGCCACGAAGGCAAGGTCACGTACGACCAGCTGAAGAAGGTCATCGCCCGCCTGAACAAATGAAGTCGGAAGTCAGAAGTCAGAAGTCAGAAGTCAGAAGGCAGAAGTCAGAAGTCAGAAGTAAGAAGTAAGAAGTCAGAAGTCAGAAGTCAGAAGTCAGAATGGAAAAGCTAAGGCCGTGCATTTCTTCTTCTGATTACTGACTGCCGACTCCTTCTTCATTCTGACTTCTGACTTCTGACTTCTAACTTCTGACTTCTTCATTCTGACTTCTGACTTCTGACTTCTGACTTCTGACTTCTACTTCTACTTCCGCCTTCCGACTTCTGACTTCTGACTC
>RPQK01000185.1 GCA_003819755.1 Acidobacteriota bacterium
CCACTTGGCGGGGCCGGTTCATCGGCCGCGCCTGCCTTTCGCAACGGGACAACGATCAGGTAGCCGATCAGAACCACGAACACGGCAATCGCCATCCATCCCGCAACCGGAGCGAAAGCCTCGATGGCTGGGAACTCGGGCTTGCCCGAGGTGCGGTCTCGAATGAAGACGACGGCCGCGATCACGAGACTCATCAAGGCCTCGCCGGCGATCAGGCCGGACGCGGCCAGTATGCCGGCGTTCTCGACCCGCGCCTGTTGTGCCTCGTTATAGCTACGGCGCGCTGTCATTTTCGTCACGATTCCCTTGATCGTTCCGCCGATGAAAATGGCGAAAGTAGTTTCCAGGGGCAGGTACATGCCGACTGAGAACAGCATGGGGCTTCTGACCTTGACCATGATCAAGGAGAACCCCATCGCCATCCCCACGATAATCAGCGGCCAGGCCATTTCGCCGCCCACTATTCCCTGGGACAAGGCGGCCATCAGGCCGGCCTGAGGAGCGGCCAGGTTGGGTCCGCCGAAACCACCGCTTTGGGGATTCTGAGCCAGGTCGGCATTATGGAGAACGTAGAGGGGGAAGAACATGACCAGCCCGGCCAGCACAACACCGATCAGGTCCCCAACCTGCATCTTCCAAGGCGTTCCGCCAAGAATATGTCCGACTTTGAGGTCCTGCAGCATTTCGCCGGCAACGGCTGCTGAGACACAGCCGACTGCTGCGACTCCGAGAACGGCGGCCACTCCCCCAATTCCCGTTGAGCCAATGATGACCATTGTCAGCGCGGCAACGACGGTGGTCGCCAGCGTGAGGCCCGAGATCGGGTTGTTCGACGATCCGATCATGCCAACGAGGTTTCCCGAGACAGCGGCGAAGAAGAACCCGGTAATCAGCATGACGATGGCAGCCAGCACGGCGGCGCCAATCGTTCCTGTGAAGTAGGAGTAAAGCGCGATCATCAGAGCAAACACCACGGCGATCCCAAAAAGCACGACCCTGAAGCTAAGATCGTGCTCAGTTCGCACGGCGGCAGTGTCGCTGGACGCGGATTTTCTGACGTCGGCGATTCCGCGCTTGATGCCGATGATCAGGTTCTTGCGCATGCGCCAGAGGGTGAAGCAGGCCCCCACAAGCATTCCGCCGACCGCGATGGGGCGAACAATTCGTCGGTAAAGATCCCCGGTCAGTGCCGCCCAGTTACCGTCAAACTGATCTATGTGGGAGGGACCGAGAAAGTAGACCAGGAGGGGCACGAAAAGCCCCCAGGCGAGCAGGCCTCCTGCAAAGTTCAGCGCACCAAGTTCCGGCCCGATGATGTAGCCGACCCCGATGTAGGCCGGGGTAGCGCCGGGAGCCGTGATCGTCGTGATCCCGCCCGTTTGGACCAGGCGATCCCCACTGAGGCGCACGAAGCTCTCCCTGACATGGCCCACAGCGACCTGAAACCGGTTTACCGCATAGTAGACGCCCAGCCCATCAAGAGTCTCCGCGTCGAGCCGCCCTAAGAGTCGTATGACTGCCCCAACCCCCATCGCTTTGAACAGCTGGATTGCCGCGCCGGCGCCCCGCTGTCCGGCCTTGTGGATCTCACCGGCGGCAACGGACTCCGGGAATGGGAGCGTCGGATCCTCGACCATGACGCGCCGGAGAATGGTTACGAACAGGATGCCGAGAATGCCGCCGAGAACCATCAGCGAGGCGGCAACCAGGTACTCGGTTAAAAGACTTTCGGCACGAAAGTGCCAGATTCCCAGAATGACGAACGCCGGAATGGTGAAGATGGCGCCGGCCGCGACCGACTCTCCGATCGACCCGACCGTTCGGGCCATGTTCTCTTCCAGAATAGAGCCACGGAAGAGCTTCAGCAGAGCCATCCCGATGACCGCGGCAGGGTATGTGGCCGCGATTGTCATACCCGCCTTCAGCCCCAGATAGGCGTTGGCCGCCCCTAAGACGACGCACATCACGAGGCCTATCAGAAGAGCTCTGGTCGTGAATTCCCTCATGCTGGTCTGTATAGGAACATACGGGGTGTGCTTCGGGGTCTGGCTCTCGCTGCTTTTGATTTCCGCCATAACGTCTCCTAGAGGGGTTCAGTACTCAAGCACGATAACTTAAGAATAGCCGGAATTTAGCACGAGTTCAGGCGGGCGGACAAGGAGCCCACGCGGCCTGCCGTCAAGAGCGCGTCGTGGCCCGTGTGTAAACCTCGAAGTCGGCTGAAGAAAAAAGCACCAGCCGCACTTCCGTGAGATCGAGCGCGGGCACTTCCTGGCTGATTGTTCTCACTGCTATTTGCGAGGCCCTCTCGATCGGAAAACCATAGGCACCGGTGCTGATGCTCGGAAAGGCGACCGAGCGGCACTTAAGTTGAGAGGCAAGGGCAAGACTATTGCGATAGCAGGAAGCCAGAAGACGGTCCTCGTCATGACCGCCTCCATGCCACACCGGGCCGACCGTGTGGATCACATACCGGGCATGCAGACGGCCGGCGGTCGTCGCAACCGCCTCTCCTGTCGGGCAGCCGCCCTGCTTGTCGCGGATCTTCCGACATTCCTCGAGGATCTCCGGCCCGCCAGCGCGATGGATCGCCCCGTCGACTCCGCCGCCTCCCAGAAGAGTCGAGTTGGCGGCATTCACGATGGCGTCGACTTCTTCCCTGGTGATGTCGCCTATTTTAAGAATGAGTTGAGTCTGGCCGATTTGTTTTTCCATAGCGGTCAACTTTCAGGGACACAAGGGACAGAAGGGACACAAGGGACGAAACCCGGGTCACTGATGTCGCTTCTGTCTCTTGTGTCCCTTCTGTCGCTGTTATTTGCGCGCAAAGAACACCACCGATTCCTGCCCCAGGTAACCAAAATGACGCGACCAGAAGAGCAGGCCGTGGCAGTCGTGGAAACCGATTGCGGTCAGTTCCTGCAGAAGCTGCCAGCCAAAATGATGAAAGCACAGGACATCACGTCTGCCGAAGGGGTCTGTATGGTACTCCGGGGGGAACAGGTGCTCAACTGTGCGATCCGGCCGCTGCCGGGCTCTCGTCAGATTGTGTTGCGAAGAGAGGAGAAACGGGACGGTGAACATCAGCAAGCCCGGACTTTTGAGACAGCGAAAGCACTCGCGCAACGCTGCTGGATAGTCGGCAATATGCTCGTAAACCTCGAAGCACAGGATCGCCTCAAAACTCGCGTCATCGAAGGAGAGCAGGGCCAGGTCCTCATGCCTCAACCCCCGCCAGTTTTTTTGCCCGGGGCAATACGTGGGGCCTAGAAACTCACTCCCGGCGACCGTGCCATATCGCTCCCGAAGAAGGCGAAAAAAGGGGCTTCTCTGTTCCGGAAGATAGATTGTCCCGGGTGCCCCCATCGAGTCGAATATCTGAAAGCAGGCGCGCAGCCGGGCATTTAACCGGCAACCGGGACAGAGCAGGTGCTCCCGCCAGTTGGGAAGACGATTGGCTGTGCGTTCCTCCGATGTGAATCTGACTGCCAGATGGCGAGGGCGGGCGCATACGTAACATTGGGCCGGAACGGTGAAAAGGTCACTCTCTTGAACCAGGCTGAACTCTTCGTCTTCTCTCGCAGACCGCACCGTGGCCGTTGCCGCGTGATGGGCCAGGAAGTCGTCGAGAGAGTTAATTCGAACGAGGTCTAGCATAGTCACCGACAGGACAAAAAGACCTCAAAGACCTCAACGACCTCAAGGACGAAGAGTCAGAGGCCCTTCAGCTCCTTGAGGTCCTTTCTTGCGCACACACTCGTGGTTACGATACGCTTTCCGCGGAGTTACCGCATGCCGAAAAGACTGGCTCTTCAGCTTATCGTCTCACTGACGATTATTGTCGTCATCGTGGTCGGCATGTCCAGCTACATCAATGTCAAGACCCAGGAAAAGCAACTCCTGGACTCCATCATACTCGGCGCCGATCAGTTATCCCGCGGCATCACCAGCGCGACCTGGTACTCCATGCTCGACGACCGCCGCGAAGCCGCCTACCAGGTGATGGAGAAGATCGCCGAAAAGCAAGGAATCAACCGGATCCGGATTTTCAACCGGGAAGGCCGGGTAATGTTTTCGACCAATCCGGCTGAGAGCAATCGACAGTACGGCAAAGAATTCGACGCCTGCTCGCTCTGCCACTCGACTCTGCCTCCTAAGGTGAATGTCGAAGTCCCGTCGAGAGCCCGGATTTTCCGAGGAGCCGACGGAACGCGCAAGCTGGCTATGGTCACTCCGATCTATAACGAGCCGGCTTGCAGCAGGGCCGAGTGTCACGCGCACCCGCCCGAGATGAAAGTGCTGGGCGTCCTGGACGTTGACCTCGATCTGGACCAGATAGACAGCGAACTCACAGGCATAAAGATCCGGGGAGTCGGCTTCACGCTGACGGCTATTGTCGCCATCGGCCTGTTTATCGTGTTTTTCACCAAGCGTTTTGTCGATGTCCCGATCCGACGGTTGATCGAAGGCACACGGGCGGTCAGCCAAATGCAACTCGATCACCCGATCGAAATTCACTCCAGCGAGGAGTTATCGGCTCTGGCGCAGTCATTTAACGTCATGAGGGAACGGCTCAAGGAAGCCATGACCGAGTTGAATGAGCTGAATCAGGGGCTTGAAACCAAGGTGCGGGAGAGAACCGATCAACTGCAGGTGGCCCACAGGAAGCTGATTCAGGCGGACCGGCTGGCGTCACTCGGGCAGTTGGCCGCCAGCGTGGCTCACGAGATAAACAATCCGATCTCAGGCGTCCTCAACCTCTCCATGCTGATGCAGCGAATTCTGAAAGACACCGGGATCCCGGCGGAAAGGCTTCCCGAATTCCGAAAATACCTGTCGCAGGTTGCCGCCGAGACATCCCGGGCGGGGCGTATCGTCGCTGATCTGTTGGCCTTCTCTCGACGCTCGAAACCGGCTGCATCAGAAGCGGACCTCAACCGGGTTGTTGACACTACGCTTTCTCTGGTCGATCACAAACTGAGGTTGATCAACATTGAGATTGAGAAACATCTGGCCGAAGGGCTCCCGTCCATCGTCTGCGACGCCCCGCAGATTCAGCAGGTGGTCATCAATCTCGTTCTGAATGCTGCCGAATCGATGTCAGGAAAACCGAAAGGGAAGGTGATCATCCGGACCGCCCGGACTGCAGACGGGGTCCTTTTGGAGGTGGAAGACAACGGGGAGGGAATTCAACCGGAGAATCTCAGCAGGATTTTTGACCCGTTCTTCACGACCAAGGAAGAGGGGAAGGGAGTAGGATTGGGGCTGGCCGTCGTCTATGGGATCGTCAAGTCTCATGGCGGAGACGTGGAAGTGAGCAGTGAGCCGAAAGCGGGCACGATCTTCCGCGTCACGTTACCCCTGGTGAGCGAAGAATCGTCACCGGAACGGGGGCTCTCTCAGCTGGGACAGCGGGCGTGAGTCTTATTTACCTGACTTCGGTAGGGAGAATCGAGGAGGGGCTGCTGGAAATCCTCGAGAGCCAGCTCGCGGATGTTTTTGGACTGAGAGTCGGCTGCCTGAAACCTCTTCCTGAGCCGTCCTATGCTTTCGATCCGAAACGCAGGCAGTACAGCTCCGTTGCGGTAATGCACGAATTAATGAGAGTGTGCCCTGCGAGCGGGGCGCGTTTATTAGGAATTACCGAAAAGGATTTGTTTATTCCGGTCTTGAGTTTTGTTTTCGGTCAAGCGCAGCTGAACGGCAGCCTGTCGGTCGTTTCGCTGGCGCGTCTCCATCAGGAGTTCTATCAATTTGCGCCCGACCAACCGCTGCTACAGGAGCGGGCGCTGAAGGAAGCGATGCACGAACTGGGGCATACGTTCGGACTGGTACACTGCCCGGAAAAAGCTTGTCCCATGTCCCTGGCGACCAATATCCATCAACTGGACCTTAAGAAGACGGACTGGTGCGTCAGCTGCGAAATATTGCTCCAGGAAGCCATTTCCCGGTAGCAGGGAGATCGAAGGAGTGCGTTCGGAGGTTAAGGATGAAGAGCCAATGGGAAATCCTCGTCGTCGACGATGAGGAGGTGATGCGGGAGTCACTGGCCGCCTGGCTTAAGGAAGACGGCTACCGGGTTGATACGGCCGCATCAGGTCGGGAGGCCATAGAGAAGTCGCGGGAAAAGGACTATGCCATCTACTTCGTCGATCTCAAAATGCCTGGGGGAATTGATGGCATAGAGACGATGATGCAGATACGAAAGCTGCGCCGTGACGCCTCTATCATCATCATTACGGCCTATGCCACGGTCGATACGGCGATCGCCGCAATGAAGGAAGGCGCGCAGGAGTACATTGTCAAGCCGTGCAACCTGGAAGAGATCTCACTCCTCGTGACCCGCATCATCAAGGTACGGACGCTGCAGCGGGAAAACGCGATGCTGAAGAAGCGGCTGCGCAAGACATACACGCTCAACGACATCATCAGCAAAAACCCCAAAATGCAGGAGATGTTCCGGCTGATCCGAGAGGTCGCCAGCCTGCGCAGTACGGTTCTGATTCAGGGAGAGAGCGGCACGGGCAAGGAACTGGTCGCGCGGGCCGTTCATTCATCAAGTGACAGGGCTGAAAAGGCTTTTGTGGGCGTCTCCTGCGCCGCCCTTGCCGAAACGCTTCTCGAGTCCGAACTGTTCGGCCACGAGAAGGGGGCTTTTACGGGTGCCGCCAGTCAGAAGAAGGGGAAGTTCGAGCAGGCCGACGGCGGGACGATTTTTCTGGACGAGATCGGCGACATCTCCCCGAAGCTGCAGATGGACCTCCTGCGCGTGCTTCAGGAAAGAAGCTTCTACCGGGTGGGCGGTTCCGAGGAAATCCGAGTCGACGTACGGGTCATTGCCGCCACTAACCTCAACCTGCAGGAAGCGGTGCGGGAAGGACGTTTCCGCGACGATTTGTTCTACCGGCTCAACGTCATAAACATTCAGATTCCCCCGCTCCGGGACCGCCTGGAGGACATCCCGCTGTTGACCCGGCATTTTATTGAACGCCTCAGTGTAGAGATCGGCAAGGACGTCGAAGATGTTTCCGAGGATGCCCTGCAACTCCTGCTGAGGCACAACTGGCCCGGCAACGTCAGGGAGCTCGAGAACAGCATTGAAAGGGCGCTGGTGACCTCCAAAAGCCGCGTCCTCACCCGCGGTGACTTCTCCTTTTTGGCGCAAGAGGTGGAGGATCGGGACCCCTGGTCTGTCCCCGCGGTCACGCTTCAAGAACTGGAGAAGCAGGCCATTGAGTCCGCCATCAAGCGAACCCAGGGGAATATCAAAGAGGCCGCCTCCCAGCTGGGCATCGAGCGATCGACGCTCTACGACAAGATTAAGAAGTACGAAATTACGAGATCGTGATCTTCGCGAGAGCAGCCAACCCTCGGGCTAGTCTGCAAACGAACGGGCGGCACCCGTTCGTTTGCAAACCCACCGAAAGGCTCGCTATTTTCACAATCTACGGTTGCAGAAAGAAGCTGCTGCAGACGTGGTCCCAGTCTCTTTGGTCGAAGGCGGTTGAGACATCGTCGACAAGCTCGCCTCCGTCGGCCAGGACGGCCCCGACTTCCACGGTCGATGCCATCCCCTGAAGCCGCCCCAGTTCGTGGCGGATCCACGGTCCGATGTCGTCCCCGCTCAACAGGTGTCTGGCTTCGGACAGAGGCGATTCGGGGCGGACCCGCAAAGACCATGGCTGCTCCGGCGTTCCGGCCTCCAACACTTCCCCGGCAACCGGGGCCAAAACGCGCACGTCCACACCCGCCTTCCGAACGCGCCAGCCGACGCCGTTAGTCGTTATTCGGTCCCCCGGCTGCGGCAGAACTATCTCGTCCGGGGCACCGAACAATTTCGTGGCGAAATCGTCGAGCCCAATCGTGACAGTGCCGTCGCTGTGCTCTTCAACCCAGGTATGCCCGCGATGATAGAAGCGGTCTGAACGGTAGGTCATCCCGGCAAGCTCCTCCCCCTGGGTGCCCGCAGAACTGCCGAGCTGAACCAGGCTCCGGTGGGTCGAGCACTGCCGGCAGTCAAAGGCATTCGGGCAGATTCTCCCCTTCAGTTCACCGCTCATCGAGTGACGGCACGCTCGTTCCTCTTGCGGCAGATCCATGAAGTGATGCTTCCACATCAGGGCTTCGTTCTCGTCGCTGCCCAACCTCTTGAAGGAACGCAGAAAGCCCAGGGCGGACGTCGAGAAGATAACGACAACAACAGCGAAAAAGGTGCCGAGGAAAACCAAATGTCCAAACTGCCACTGAAAACCATTCACTCCTGGCAACATACGGATTCTCCTTTAGGTCATTTTGAAGAGCGCCGAGTCGGGCGCTGTCACCGTTTCTGATGCACGACTCACGACCCGTTGTTCTTCCGGAAACAGGTTCAGGTAGCGATAGGAGAACGAGTAAAGAAGAACGCCATAGGACACCAAGGCGAGAAAAGTCGCCACCTCTTGCCAGCTGGGTGAATAATTCAGGAACGGGTCAAAAGGAAGAGTCGGCAAAGCCAGCGTTTGAATCGTCATGACAAACCTGTTCAGTCCCACCCCGGAGCACACCAAGACGGCGGCAGTCAGCAGCCAAGGCTCCCTCCTGCGAAGGCGGGAACTGAGCAGAATGACGGCCGGAAACAGGCCGCAGATGATTACTTCGGTGAACAAGATCCAGCTGCCGAACGGCTTCCAGGCATAGAACTCAAAGGGATGAGTCCCGAGTGCGATGGCCGTGCGATTCATCCAGATCAGCGTGTCAACGGCCTTGAACAGAACATAGACGGCCAGGATGATGCCCGAAATGCGGCCAAGCAGATTGAAGACGCCGGGAGCGACGAGCCTCTTTCGCGACGCCTTCGACACGAGCCAGATCATCAGCATGAGAAAGCAGGGCCCCACAGCCAAAGCGGAAAGAATGAACAGGAAAAAAGTGCTTGGCCAGATGGCTATCCCTTCGCGGAAGGCAAACGGGCGGCCCTGAAGGACGCCGTAAAGGCCGCCCAGCGACCCCTGATGGAAGAACGAGAGGAACGCGCCCACACCTGCCAACACGTACATCAGCCTGTGCATCTCGAATTCAAACACCAGGAAAGAAGGAATGCGACTGAGCTTGCGGTTCTTGAGCACGAGCGGAAGATATTCGATCAGGAGGACGCACAGGTAACAACTGATACAGAAGGTGACCTCCGTCAGCATCGAGTGAACGTTCGGATGCCAGAACGTGAACCAGGCGCGTAAGGGCTGACCAACATCAACGGCCAGGATGGCCACCGCCCCGCTGTAGCAAGTAAGGCCTATGACGACGGCGGTGTTGATGACCGACTTCAGCTCTCTTTTTCTCAAGATGTAGAGAAGAAAGCCGGTAAAGAAAGCGCCGGCCCCCAGGGCGATCACCGTTAGATCAAGGAAGATCCATAGCCCGAAGGCGAAGCGGTTATCCATGTTGGTGCGGTTGAGACCTGAAATCAAACAGGTCGCCGCGGCATAGATCCCAAAGGCGAGAATCCCCACCCAGGGGAGAATCCAGAGACAGAACCTCGAAAAAGAGGTCCGGTCCAAACCTCGGGCAATTAGGTGTCTATCCAACGGCTTCCTCCTTTCGTCTTGATACCTGACGTTCGGCCAGATCGCGGACCCAGCGCCGCTTTGAAATGTAGTAAATCTTCGAATCGGTTCCCAAAGCTTGAAGCAATCGGAAAGAAGTCTGGCCAGCGGCCGCTTGCGCGACTGCCGACGCCGGGTCGTTCAAATCTCCGAAGGTCAGGGCCCGGGTCGGGCACGCCTCAACGCACGCCGGCCGATACTCATCGGCTTGGATCTCACGACGGCCATCCGCAGCCGCTTTTGCCCGGGCGGCATGGAGACGGCCATGGCACAGATTGCATTTCTCCACAACCCCCCGCATTCGCGGCGCCACTGCCGGATTCAGAACTTTTTCCAGGCCTTTAGGCCACACCGGGTCCCACCAGTTGAAGTAGCGGGCGTGATAGGGACAGGCGGCCATGCAGTAGCGGCATCCCAGGCAACGCTCCGGGACCTGGCCCACTATGCCGGTCGCCGGATCGACATCAACCGCTTGTTGGGGACAAACGGAAACACAAGGAGTGTGATGACCGCACTGCTGGCAAAGAACCGGAACGAACACCGTTCTTGCTTTCGGGAAAGCGTCTCCGTTGCTCGCCTTGTAAACTCTGATCCACGTAATCCCCTTGCGATCGTCAGCTTCTTCCGGCAGGGGCGGGATGTTGTTCTCGACTGAGCAAGCGAGCATGCACGCCCCGCATCCGTTGCAGCGGTCCAGGTCAACCGCCATTCCGTAACGGGCCTTCCGCGTGCTGACGTTTGCGGTACTTTTGTTGTCAGACATCTGACCTCCTGATTTTCGCTGGTGTTGCCCGCCAGAGGCCGTCCTCGCTGGTCTCGCACAGGTTGCGGGGATCGGTGGAGGCGGACGAAAGCTGTGCTTCCGTGACTGGAACAAAGACGAGGCCGGGCATGGCCGTCGCATCTACCCGGATGCGCGCCGGCAGGCGGCCTTTGCTGGTTTCGATCTCAACCCTCTGGCCGTTCGCGATTGCGAGACGATCCGCCGTCGAGGGATTTACGAAGGCGTCTCCCGACCGGGGATAGAGATCCGATTCACGGGTTAGTTTCCCGGTCAGCGGCGAAACCATCGTGGCCATGAAGGGAGTGTTGAACGGCACGAGGGTAAGCGAATCCGCACTTCTATTGGCAGCGATCTCTATCGCAGGTTCGACGCC
>RPQK01000186.1 GCA_003819755.1 Acidobacteriota bacterium
CGCCGAAGACGACCTGCATGGTCTCCAGGCCCGCGACCGGCTGATCTTCGAGTACTGGGGACATGCGATGTCTTACCTCCCCATGTCCGATTATCGCTATTACTTGCCGAAAATGCTGCGCTTTCGCAACCCACAGCACGCCTGGGTCAAGCACCGGCTGAAGGGGTGTGCTCACCTCCTGGAAGAAGTCCTCGAACGCGTCCGGCGGGAAGGACCGCTCAGTGCCAGAGATTTCACGCACCCCGAAGACGCAAAGCGGGGAACCTGGTGGGACTGGAAGCCGGCGAAGTTCGCGTTGGAGTTCCTGTTCTGGAGGGGAGATCTGATGATCTCCGAAAGGCGGAAATTCCAGAAAGTCTACGACCTGGCAGAACGGGTCCTGCCGAGCGGAATCGATACGACGACGCCGACCGATCAGGAGGTCGGACAATTCCTGGTCCGGCGGGCGGTGAGAGGTTGCGGGATCGTTCGACAGAAAGACATACAGGGGTTCCTCCAGCCGGCGGGCGCCCGGGATTCGGACTGGCAGGCGGCCGACTGTCGAGTGATTTCAAAAGCCGTTCAGGATCTCCTGGAAGCGGGCGAGATCCTCCAGGTTGCCGTTGAGGGTGAACAGGAGGACTGGTACGCATCGGCCGAACTGCTTGAGAACCACCCGGTGGTTGACGGCAAGCCTGGTCGTGTCTTCCTTCTTTCCCCTTTTGACAATCTCGTGATACGACGCGATTGGCTGAAGAAGCTCTTTGAATTCGAATACACCCTGGAATGCTATCTGCCCGAAGAGAAGCGGCAATACGGGTATTTTGTCTTCCCGATTCTGTGGGGCAACAGGCTGGTGGGGAGGCTCGATCCGAAGGCCGACCGCAAGTCAAAAACGCTCGTTATCCGAAACCTGGTTTTCGAGCCTGGGTTTCAGCCCTCGGATGAATTCCTCACCCGGTTCAACGAGACGCTCGCCGCCTTCGCCCGTTTTAACGGGTGCCGAAAGTACGTTATCAAGAAACGCGCAGGCCGTCACAGAGCCGCGCCGTGTGCGGCTCTGTAAGTGCGTGCCTCGCCCTACTGCTTCCCCTTCGCATTCAACATCTTGACGAGCCATTGGTCGGAGACGTCTGTCTCTTCCGCCAGCGTGTTGTGGCCGGTCTCCAGAGCGAGAAGGAGGCTCTTTTGCGCGGTGATCACGTTATAGGCCGCGTACATCGAAGTCGGTGGGCAAGTCTCGTCGTTGAAACCCCAGACGTAGAGTCCTGGAGCTTTCACCCTTCGGGCAAAATTAACCACGTCGTAATAACCGGCGGTGCGAATCTTATCCGCCGAACGATGTGAGCCTTCCCCTTCCACCCGGAACATGTGAGGCCAGCCGCCGGCCCGGTTCTTCAGGTAACCGGTCAGATCAGACAGGGCGGGGTAGTAAGCCGCCACACCGGTAACGCGGGAATCGAGGCCGGCGACGACGATCGACAATGCGCCTCCCTGGCTTCCACCGGTGACTCCGAGATTTCGGCCGTCCCACTTCGGGTGGCTTACCAGGAAATCATTGCCACGGAGACAGCCAAGGTAAACCCGCTTGTAGTAGTAGCGGTCGCGACTGTCCAGGCCGAAAGTCCAGTACCCGTTGAGTGCCCCGCGGCCCAGCGCCTCATATACCGACTGATCGAGGATTACGGGCAACCCGTGAATCCCGACCTGCAGTGTAATGATTCCCTGCTCGGCGAGACTCACAAGACCGCGATAAGGCCGCACGCCGGCGCCAGGCACGTTCAGGAGGGCGGGGTACTTGCCTTCTGCCTTCGGCTCGCAAAGGATGCCGTAGAAGCGGCTCGGATTCCCATCGTTCCCGATGTTCTGAAGACTCACGTGGTAGGTGTTCACCGTTGCCGTGCTGTAATCAGGCAGGAGTGTCAGGCGGGCGTCGACCGGCAGTCCTGCCAGTGCGCGCTTGGCCTCACTCCAGAATTGATCGAAATCGGCGGGGTCTTCGGCCGCCGGTTGGATCGAAAGCGGGGTAAAGGCCGCGGTTGCCAGCCCTCGGTACGTCCGGTTATTTCGCTTCACGGTCGCGATACAGCGGAGAAAACCGGGCTCCTTCATCGTCCCGGCCTCGACGCGTACACCTTCAGGGGGAAGCGTTACGGTCTTGACCATAGGCGCTTGAATCATCTCCGGGCCAACCCGGTATTCGACATCCGCACCAGAGAGCGGGTGTCCGTCCATCACGGCGGTTATCTGGAAAATCACCGGGTCACCGGGCGAATAGTTCCAGTCAGGGCGATCAGTGGTCACCCGGACGAACACCTGGCCGGTTCGCTCCTGGGCATGAGTGCTGCTGGCGAGCAACAAGAGAAAAATTAGTCCGACGCACCTTCGGCAGTTCATGAATCCCTCCTGGTTCAACTGCTTTTAACGCACCCAGGCGAAAGAAGTAAATGACATTTAGCGAGACGCCCGCGCTCCCCCAGGGCCTGCCCCGCATTTTGACTCCCCCGACGCCTTTTTGAGATAGTTCCTCAATGAAAGCCCTCAAATGCACCCTGTTCCTACCGGTCTTTCTGCTGACTGCCGTCTTTGCCGCGGAAACGCCCGCGAAGCGGCCCCTCACAGCCCAGGACCTGTGGGCCTTCAAGCGGGTGGGCGCTCCTGCTCTCTCGCCGGACGGTAAGACTGTGGTTCTCTCCGTCCAGGAATGGTCCATTGACAAGAACAAGAGCACAGCGAACCTGTGGCTCGTTGATGTCCCTTCTGGAAAAACCCGGCGACTGACCGCAGCGAGCGCCGGAGACCGCGATCCGGACTGGAGCCCGGACGGCTCCCGCATCGCATTCGTCTCCAAGCGTGGCGATGACGAAGTCGATGCGCTGTACATAATGCGTACCGACGGCGGGGAGGCCGAGAGGATCGTTGAGCTGCCTTACGCCATTACGACCCCTCGATGGATGCCTGACAGCAAACGCATTATCGCGGCCACCCGCGTCATTCCAGAGCTCGCCGGCAAACTTGAGAAAAGCGACATGGCAGCCATGCGCAAGGAGATCAAGCGACGCAAGGAATCCAAAATGACGGCCAAGGTTACCGACTCCCGGCAATACCGTTATTGGGACCAGTCGCTCACCGATAATCTTGCCCATCGGCTGGTGCTGATCGATGTGGAAAGCAAGGATCTGAAAGATCTCACACCGAGGTGGGACCGACTGTTCAGTGTAACGGGTGAAGCGGTGTTCGATTTGTCACCGGACGGGAAGCAGGTGGCTGTCGCGATCAACAGCACCCCTCCGCCTTACCGGGAGCGCCCGAACAGCGACATTTATCTCCTGCTGACGGACGGTTCAGGAACGCCGAAAAACATCACGCCCGAAAATCCTTCAGCGGACCAAAGGCCGCGCTTCGCACCAGACGGAAAGTCACTGGTTTTCGCGCGAAACGTGAGGCCCATCTGGTCCGGCGAGAACGAACGGGTCTGGCGTCACGATTTTGCGACGGGCAAGAATTCGCCGCTGACGGCAAGTCTCGATTACTCCTTCGGTGAATACGCTTTTTCCCCAGACGCGGGCACGCTTTGGCTGATGGCCGAAGACCGCGGCTTGCTGCCACTGTTCAAAATGAGCTCAGCCGGAGGCGACTTTTTGAAGGTTTACGGCGCCGGCACGTCGACGAACCTCGATGCTGGACCGGGTGCGGTGGTCTTTCTGAACGAGACGTTCCACCGCCCCAGCGAGTTGTACGTGCTCGACCCGGAAGCGGGCAGCACCCGACAACTGACCCATTTCAATGACGAACTATTGGCAAAGATAGATTTCGGCAAGGTGGAGTCGTTCACCTTCACGGGTGCGGATGGACGGGAGATTCAGCAGTGGGTCATCTACCCGCCGGGCTATGACCCGGGGAAGAAATATCCGCTGGTGCAGCTCCTTCACGGGGGGCCGCACACGATGGTCCGCGACGCCTTCAGCTATCGCTGGAATGCGCACCTGTTCGCCGCTCCCGGTTATTTTGTGAGCTGGGTAAACCGCCATGGATCGACGGGTTTCGGCGAGGCGTTTGCCCTCAGTATCCACGGTCAATGGGGCGAGAAACCTCTCACGGACATCATGCGCAGCACCGACTACTTGCTCGAAAAGTTCCCGAACATCGACCGCGACCGCCTGGCGGCGGCCGGGGCGAGCTATGGGGGATATCTGGCCGCCTGGATACTCGGGCACAGCGACCGGTTCAAGTGCATTGTGGACCATGCCGGGGTCAACAACTTGTACAGTCAGTATGGAGGCGATCTGACCAGCTATGTCTTCACCGGCGAAATTCTGGGGGGCACCCCGTGGGAGAATATCGAGGGGATGCAGCGCAACAACCCGATGTTTTACGCCGGAAATTTCAAGACCCCCACCCTGATCATCCACGGCGAGCAGGACTACCGCGTGCCTTATGGCAATGGCATCGAACTGTACGGGGTGCTCCAGGCGATGGGTGTCCCCTCGCGACTCGTCCTTTTTCCCAATGAGAATCACTGGGTTCTGTCACCGCAGAACTCGATTTTCTGGAACTACGAAGTCCAGCAGTGGCTCGCCCGTTACATCGGCGGCACCCCGATGGCCAAGCCCGAGTTCAACGGGGAGGGGGAAAGCGATTAGCGGACGCCCCATTCCTGGGGGGCGGAAAAAGGACCTCAAGGGCCTCAGGGTGGATCTCAGGAACCGCGGTTTCAGCTGCGGACGGCTAGCCGCTGGCCGTGCTTTCGCCGATAGGCCAGGGGGCTTGATCCCTTCTCCTCCCGGAAGTAACGGGCGATGTGCTCGATGCCGGAGAAGCCCATCTCCGATCCGATCTGCTGAATGGAGAGATCAGTTTCTATGAGCAGCCGCGCGATGTGATCGGTCCGCACCCGTCTGATTTCATGCATGACCGATCTTCCGAGGCAGGCGCGAAAGCGTTTTTCGAGAACTCGTCTGGAAAGCGCGGCGGCACGCGCGACCTCGTCGACGCGAATCCGCCGGCGCGGATTTTCTCGGATGTAACTGAGCGCCTTACCGACCGCGCGGTCATCGACCGCCAGGATCTCCGTCGAGCGGCGGGGCACGACGCGGCTGGGCTCAACTGAAATCGTCAACTTCTCTACTGTCTGCCCCAACATCATCAAGTGGAGGACCCCCGCCGCTTCGAAGCCCGCCCGGTGAAAATCCAACTCCACACTCGACAAAGGAGGATCGCTAAACTCGCAGACGAGCTGGTCATTGTCCGCCCCGATGATCGCCACATCGTCAGGAACCCGGACTCCGACGACCTTGCAGGCCTCACTGACCTGTCGGGCCCGGTCGTCATTGCAGGCCATCAGGCCGACTGGCTTTGACAACGTGCGCACCCATTCCACCAGCTGCGGCAATTCTTCATCCCAGGTCAGAGAGGCCGGGTCGCCGTCGACCGTGTACTCGGCGACAGGATAACCGTCGCTTCTCAGCCGGTTCACGAATCGGCGTTGCCGTCGCAGGGACCACGGTTTGTCGTCGTATCCGCAGTAAGCGAATCGACGAAGCCCGCAATCGAGCAGATGGTTGGCAGCCCGGTCGGCGATGGCCTCGGAAGCGGAAACGATACTGACAACCCCCGGGACCTGGTCCCGGCAATGCCCGACGCTGACCGCCGGAATTCCCGGAGGTATCGACCCGCCGACCGGGTCATAGTCACGCATGATGACTCCGTCCGGCCGCCAGTCCCGAAAACTCGGCACTCCAGTCTCGAGGCCGCGCGGTTCCCAGTGAAATGACCACGGGCCATGCAGGCGGGCGTACTCGGCGATACCCCGAAGCAACTCCCGGCCCGAGGAGCGGGAGGACTCGACCAGCAAAAGAACGCGGGGAAAACTCTTCACAGGCCTATCCTACCCCATGTTCGCAAAATTGCCTTGCTCCATTGTCCAGGCGCAACTTCTGGCTAACGGCAGAACCAGGCCATGCGAGTCCGAACGCTCGCTACGCCCGCGTTTGGGCGGTCATCGTGCGGATTTGGAGGGAAGGCAGGGCCGGGACCCGGAGGTCCCGGCCGTCAGAAGGCGGGAACTAGAATTCCAGGCGTAGGCCGAACTGGATGACACGCGGCGCCATGCCGCCGATGCTTGTCACGTTGCCGAACGTACTGCTGTTCGACAGCCCGGTGCCGGGATTAGAGTAATTGTGACGGTTGAAGGCGTTGATGAACTCGGCTCGAATCTGGAGCTTGGCGGCTTCAGAAAAGCTCACATACTTCAGCAGGCCGAAGTCCTCGTTCATCCCACCGAAACCACGCAGTTCTTCATACAGGCGTTTGCCGTTCCCCAGCTTGTGATTCGTGGGATTGGAGAACGCCGTCTTATCGAAGTAGACATTATTCGGGTCGTTCTGTTTCGCGGGGTTGAAGTTCTTCTTGTCGAACTTCGAGCCGAGATCGACCCCCTGATTCCAATCGGCGTAGACCGATCCTTCCCAACCGGGATACCAGACGTTGGGTGAGATACCCATCGGAGTACCGGTGTTGTAGCGGAAAATCGTACTGACATTCCAGCCGCCGAGGATTGCATCCACGACTCTGGGAGCATTCGAGAGGTACTTCCGTCCCATCCCAAAGGGCATCTCAAACGTGAACTGGCCCTTCAAAATGTGAGTCTGGTCAAAGTTGATAACCGTCCCGGCGTCTTCCTCCAGGTTGTACATGTCCTGGATGTTGGCGTTCTGGTCCCACGTCTCGTCGAAATTCGTGTTGCCGTTGCCGACAGAACGCGAATAGTTGTAGGAAAACTGGGTTGCCCAGCTGGCCGACATGCGCCGGGTCATCATGAACTGCAGCGAGCGGTAACCGGATTGGCCCAGCGGAGATCCCACGTAGTAGAGCGGACCCCAAGTGGTTTGACCCAGGTGTGGGAAGGGCTGGAGGCCGCCTCCTGCATAGTAGTTGAACCCCGGGAAGGGAAGCCCGGAAAGACCAGCCGCCTTGGCGCTGGCGTCGTCCCAGATCCAGTCCGTCGGCTTGAGAGCCGGGTTCTCATAGGCTTGCCGCGTCGGCTGGTTGCGCTTGAGAGACCCGTTGTGAAGCCTTCGGCCCTGGGTTCCCATGAAGGTCGCCTCGAGCATCATGTCCGTTCCGAAAGAGTACTGAACGCTCGCATTGTACTGGTGTGTGTAGCCCATCATCAGGGAGTCCGGATCGATGGTCACCATACCCCAGATCAGCGTATTGGGATCCTTGTTGGGGGCCACAAAGTTCTCGCTGTAGCCCTGGTCCCACTTGTAGAGTGGAACGTTTCCGGTTGAAACCCGGTTGTTCGTACCCTTGAAACCCGGCGCGAAACCGTACGGGGTTCCCGACCAATAATTGATCCCGGTCGGTGTGTAGAAAATGCCGTATCCGCCCCGCAACACGAGTTTGTCACTCATCTGATAGGCGACTCCCAGGCGAGGACCGAATTCTTTCCAGTCCTTGTTCACCTCAAAGGAATCGCTCGGCTCTGTGGGGAATTCAAGCGCGCCGGGCACTTTGTAGGTGGTGTTCGTCACAGCCGACGTGAAATTCGCCCATTGCCCGTACTTCTCGTAGAAGGGCTGGGTCTGTTCCCAGCGAAGTCCGAGGTTCAGAGTCAGGCGGCTGGTTGCCTTGAGATCGTCCTGGACAAAGAAGGCGATGTAGTTGCGCCGCCCGTACAGATCGAAGGGCACGGCCTTGCTGGAGGAGTCGATCTGTCCCAGGTAGAAGCTGGCAAAGCCGAAGCCAACCTTGTCGGCAAAGGAAGCCCCCGGGATACCGGTGGTCTTCCGATCAAAGTTGAAGCCCAGGGTATCGATGCCGGCATGACTGTTGATCTGCTGCCGCCAGTGCTCGGCCCCGAACTTGAAGCTGTGCCGCCCGTTGATCCAGCTCAACGTGTCGTTAACGATGTAGGTGTTCGAGACATAGTAACCGGAAGCGGAGTATCCGATCCGTTCGGTTCCCACGCCGTTCACGGCGGACCCGAACTGAACGTCCGGGAAATGACCCGCCGAGGTGTTGTTGCCGAATCCGAGAGTCTGCCCCCATCCTTCTTCTGAGTGGGTCGAGAGGCTGGGGTTGCGATACCGGTTGAAAGCGGCCGACAAGTTGTTGATCAGGTTCGGCCGGAAAGTATGGTTGTCGGCCACGCGCAGCGATCGGCTCGTTACCTCCTGCTTCCTTGACCGAGAGAAAGGCCCACCGGTGTTCGTCGAATCGTTCGGATCCCAGACTCCGCCCTGGTCCACCAGGATTCGAGGCCGCTGGGTCCAGATGACAGATCCGCTCAGACGATTATTATCGGTGAGCAGATGGTCTCCCTTGACCGTGAGCTGGGTCTGATGGAACCAAGGATCGTTATAAAGCGTGCGGGCCGAGTTATTGGTCAACTGCCCGGGAATCATCGGTTGGTATTGCTTCTTGAAAACGTCAAGAATTTTGCTTGATACCGCACTGACACGGCTGGCCGGGATGATGTTGCCCGGGAACGGGTCGCTGACCCATTTGCCGTCCACCTGCCGCAAGGTGGCAGGATCGAAGATCTGCCCCCCGAAGACCGGCCGTCCAAGCTGATCAGTTCCCACCTGGGTCGTCGTCAGCAGTTTGCTGAAATCACCATTGAGAAACTCGGGGATCGGAACGGTGACGTTCATGGCCCCGAGCAGGAGTCGCTGCTGCTGATAGTGCTCGAAGGCTCCGAAGATAAACGTCTTGTTTTCCCCGTTGTACAGGCCGGGAATGACCACCGGTCCGCCGATGCTGCCGCCCGCCACCGACTGCCGGTCCCTGGCGCGCTTGTAATCTTTCCCCTCACTGGCGCTCTTCCAGTTGTTCATCCAGGTGTTGGCGTTCAGGGCTTCGTTACGGGCATAGTAGAAAGCGCTGCCGTGAGGAGTGTTACTGCCCGATTTCAAAGAGAAGTTGAAGACACCGCCGCTTGTGTGGCCGTACTCGGCCGACATGCCGCTGGTCTGGACGGTGAATTCCTCGATGGCTTCCATGCTGGGACTCGACTCGCCGATGTGTCCCTGGATTTGCGCGGTGCCGGAAATTCCATCGATCAGGATTTCCTTGCTGAAGGCTGGGCCGCCGGCGATGTAAGACGTCCAGTTGTCGCCTTCGACTGCCGGAGTGAGCTTATAAGCGAAGTTCTCAATCGAGCGGCCGCCCGAAAAGGACAAGGGAAGATCGGTAATGACGTCCGAATGGATGGTCGTTGCGACCAAGGCATTGTCGCGGTTCAGGAGCTCGGCGTTGGAAGCTACGGTCAGGGTCTCCGAAACCTCGCCAATCTCCATCCTGACATCCAGGCGGATTGTCTGAGCGACGCTGACGGTCACTTCAGATCTCTCGATCGTCTTGAAGCCCGTGAGGCTGTATGAAAGCTTGTACCGCCCTGTGGAGAGGTTGGTTAGCGTGTAAGACCCGACATCGTTCGTAATGGCTTCGGTCTTGACGCCGGTGTCGAGACTCAGCGCCGCAACGCTCACCCCCGGGACGACACCGCCCGTGGGGTCAGTAATAGTTCCCGTGATGGTGCCACGGTCCACCTGGCCCAAAATCGGCGACGCGATCGCACAGAGCGCCAGTAGAACGACGGCACACTTCAACATACGGCTCATAACTTCCTCCTTGTACTGGTGTTACTTGAGAGCCAATTTCGTACTGACACCGACAAACGTAGAGAACGACTCAGTGTTGTACTTGCGAGCCTGGGGCCTGGGAGTCCCTGACATTCCAACCGCCCAATCTGTATACCATTTCGCACATTGAAACAACGCCATTTTGCGGAAACGTTTCACCACTTTGCGAACGGCCGCCGGCCCTGGTTCAGTTTTGCGGAGCCGCGCACGACCCGCCGCGAAGCGGGCACAGTAAGCGGACCACCCGGCGAAGCGGCCGCAAAAGGACCTCAAGGACCTCAAAGACCTCAAAGACCTCAAGGACAAAACTTTGCGCTTGTCCTTGAGGTCCTTGAGGTCCTTGAGGTCCTTTGGCGGCCGCTTCGTTGGCAAGGCTGCCCAGCCGGGCCCGGATGTTGCTTGACCCTTCCGGGTGTCTTCGTTACGCTTGCGCACGAAGAGCACTATATGAAAGAAACCATCAAATTCACCCTGAATGGGAAGCCGACCAGCGTGAACGTCGAGGCCGATCGAATGCTCCTCTGGGTGCTGCGCACCGAGCTCGGACTCACGGGGACCAAGTACGGTTGCGGGGAGAACCTCTGCGGCGCCTGCACCGTGATTGTCGACAAGGAGGCGGTCCGGTCCTGCCACGTGCCGATTAGCCAGGTTCGCGGCAAGCACGTGAGGACCATCGAAGGGCTGGCCAAGAACGGGAAGCTGCATCCCCTCCAACAGGCCTTCGTCGACCACGATGCCCTGCAGTGCGGCTATTGCACTCCCGGAATGATCATGGCCGCCTATGGTCTCCTCTTGAAGAAACCCAAACTGACGCGCGACGACATCATCGCCGGTATGGACGACAATCTGTGCCGGTGCGGTGCTCATAAACGAATCATCGAGGCGATCGAAAGCGCTTCAAAGATGATGCGGTGAGGCAATAGTATGGAAGATCGAATATTGGACGGAATCGAGGCCCCGGGAGCGTCATCGCTCGACCGGCGCAATTTCCTGAAAATCTTCACGGGCGGAATCGTAGTCTTCTTCTCTCTCGACCCCACGCTCGAAGCTCAGGAATCCCGCGGCCGGGGTTACCCGAGCGAC
>RPQK01000187.1 GCA_003819755.1 Acidobacteriota bacterium
AGCCCGGCTACTTTCAGGGCCTCCGCTTCCCCGGCGGCGTGTGCTTCCTGGTTCTTCAAAGCGACGGGAACAAAGGCGCCGACCATCGTCAGATGACGGGATTTCAATTCCCGACGAAGGGTGTCGGGGTGGGTCGGCATGAAACCCCAGTCCCCCAGTTCCGTCCCGACGTATCCGGTATCGCGCAGTTCATCCAACATCTGACCGCAGGTTATCCGGTTACCGCCGAATCCCGCGAACTCCAGAGTGCCCCAAGAGCAGGGGGCGTTCGCAATTTTGATTGTCATGTGGTTCTCGATTTGTCTATCAGCCGTCAAAAGGACCCCAAAGACCTCAAGGACCTCAAGGACCTGGACTGGCGTCTCGTCTTTGACGTCGTTGAGGTCGTTGAGGTCGTTTTTCGTCGACCAGTTTCAGAATTTGCGCGACCATTCCGTCAACCAACGCTCGACGACCACTTTTGTTTGGGTAAAGAATTCGACCGCGTGTTTGCCCTGCGCGTGCAACGTGCCGAAGAAGCTGTTCTTCCATCCGCTGAACGGGAAGAAGGCCATAGGGGCGGCCACCCCGATGTTGATTCCAACATTCCCTGCGTCGGCCTCATAGCGAAACTTCCGCGCCGCGGCTCCGCTCGTTGTAAACACGCAGGCCATATTCCCGTATACGCCACTGTTGACCAGTTGGACCGCCTCCTCCACGGTGTCGACATGCATGAGGCCGAGTACCGGTCCGAAAATTTCGGTCTTGGCAATGGTACTGCCTGGCTTCACGCGGTCGAGCACGGTCGGACGGAGAAAATTGCCCCGTTCATACCCCTGGATCACGGCGTCCCGGCCATCGACGACAACTTCAGCCCCTTCCTCGATCCCCTTGTTGATCAAACCCTGAATGCGCGCCCTGCTCTCCGGGGTAATTACCGGCCCCATTTGGACGCCCGGATCCAGCCCATATCCCACAACCCGGGCCGACGCCGCTTCAGCCAGCACGGGCCGGAAGATCCGATCAGCATCTCCGACTGTCACCGCCAACGACGCGGCCAGGCACCGCTGGCCGGCGTTACCGAAAGCGCTGTCGGTCACGATGTTGGTCGTCATCGTAACGTCCGCGTCGGGAAGAACAATCAGCGCGTTTTTGGCACCCCCCTGGGCCTGGACTCGCTTCCCGTTCGCCGCCGCCCGGCTGTAGACGTGGCGGGCAACGGGGGTCGAGCCGACAAACGTCACCGCGTGAATCGCCGGGTGATCGAGCAAAGCATTGACCGTCGCCGCCCCACCGTTCACCAGGTTTGCCACTCCTTTCGGCAGTTGCACTTCCTCCAGGAGCCGAAAAACCTTCTGCATCGTGATGGGTGTCCGTTCCGACGGCTTGACGATCACGGTATTGCCGCAGGCCAGCGCGTACGGGAGGTACCAGAAGGGGATCATCCCGGGAAAGTTGAACGGGCAGAGGATCGCAGCTACTCCGACCGGCTGCCGGATCATGTATTCATCGACGCCCGGCGCCACATCTTCCGAAAAATCACCCATCATCATGGTCGGAATTCCACAGGCCACCTCGACGTTTTCGATAGCGCGGCGCATCTCGCCCCGGGCATCGTCGAGGGTCTTGCCGTTCTCCATCGTGATGGTGCGCGACAGGTCTTCAAAATTCGCGTCAAGCAGATTCTTGAGCTTAAACAGGTACTGGATGCGGGCGGGTGCGGGAACGCGGCGCCAGGCGGGGAAGGCGGCGGCGGCGCTCGAGGCCGCGCGATCGACCTCGTCAGCCGCGGTAAGCGGAACGCAGCCGAGGACTTCGGCGGTGGCCGGATTGGTGACGTTTAAATACTCGGCGCCCGGGGATTGGACCCAGGCGCCGTTGACATAGTTGAGAAGATTCGCCTTATTATCAAGCATAAGAAACAGAGACGCTCTGACAGGATTTGCAGGATTGACAGGGTTAATCGAACGAATGCTGTCAATCGTGCAAATCCTGTCAGAGATGTTTAATCCCCCGATTCCAGGAAGTACCTTTCTTTCGCCCTCATTTCCTCCCAGGCCTTACGGGCTTCACGCACGGATGGCATTTCGCTCACCTCAGCCACCTGCACGTCCCACCAGCTTTCGTACCCGGGAACCCCCACGTAACGGTCGCTGAAAATCGTTATTACCGTTGTGCGGTCGGTCTCGCGCGCTTTTTCGAGCGCCGCGGCCAAATCGTTGTACGTGACGCACGGAATCACTTCGGCGCCCAGGCTTCGCGCGTTGGCTGCGAAGTCCACGACTACGGGCTCGACCCCGTTGCCGTCCGTATCTCCGGGCAGCACGCCGTTCTTGCGGTAGGCGTAACGCGTGCCAAACCCGCCTTGTCCCAGCGACCGGCTGAGCCCACCGATGCTCTTGAAGCCGCCATTGTCGATCAGCACCACGATCAGTTTCTGTCCCTCCTGGATGGAAGTGACGAGATCGGAAGAAAGCATCAGGTAACTGCCATCCCCCACTATGACGTAAACATCGCGCTCCGGCGCAGCCATCTTTGCCCCGAGACCGCCCGCAATCTCGTACCCCATGCAGCTGTAGCCGTATTCCATGTGATAGTTCTTGGAGTGCCGCGTCCGCCAGAGCTTGTGCAGGTCCCCGGGAGTACTGCCGGCCGCATTGACCATAATGGCGTCCGGGCTCGACAGTTCGTTGACCGCACCCAGGATCTCCCCCTGGCTCGGGAGAGGCTCGTTTCGGATGGCATAGATGCGGTCCACCTCCGCCTCCCACTGGTCATGGAGCCCGCAACTCTCAAGCCGGTAATCCGGTTGGACCTGCCAGCCCTCAAGCAAACCGCTTAGCTCCTCAAGGGTGACCCGTGCGTCACCCACCAGCGAGAGTCCGAAATGCTTCCCGGCATCGAAACCCGTCACGTTTATGTTGATAAAGCGGACGTCCGGGTTCTGAAAGCCGGTCTTGCTGGCCGTGGTGAAATCGCTGTAACGAGTCCCAATCCCGATGACGAGGTCCGCGTCACGCGCGATGCGGTTTGCAGCGAGCGTCCCTGTTACTCCAATGGCGCCGAGATTCAGGGAATGGTCATATCGAAGGCTGCCCTTTCCGGCCATTGTTTCACCGACAGGGATTCCGGTCCGATCGACGAACTGGCGCAAAACCTCGGTCGCCCCGGAGTAGATCACTCCG
Source organism: Acidobacteriota bacterium (assembly GCA_003819755.1). GTDB lineage: Bacteria > Acidobacteriota > UBA6911 > RPQK01 > RPQK01 > RPQK01. The sequence continues at coordinate 3,165 of RPQK01000187.1, forward strand.
CCGCCGGCCACTATCAAAGGCCTGCGGCTGGCTCGAATCAGTTCCACTGCCCGACCGAGGGCCGCCTGGTCGGGGCGATTTCGCGGGATCCGCCAAACCCGGCGGCGGAAAAAGGCTTCCGGGTAGTCAAAAGCCTCAGCCTGAACATCCTGCGGTAGCGCGAGGGTTACAGCGCCGGTTTCCGCCGGGCTGGTCAGAACCCGCATAGCCTCAGGCAGGGCGGTCAGCAGCTGGTCCGGACGATTCAGTCGATCCCAGTATCGACTGACCGGCTTGAAGCAGTCGTTCACCGAGATATCCTGCGAGTGTTCCGCCTCGAGCTGCTGCAGAACCGGGGCCACGTTCCGCCGCGCAAAAATGTCGCCGGGCAGGATGAGGACGGGAAGCCGGTTTATGGTTGCGACGGCAGCTCCCGTGATCATGTTCGTCGCCCCCGGGCCGATCGAGGAGATGCAGGCCATGGTCTGGAGCCGGTTCTTCACCTTGGCATAAGCCACTGCCGTGTGGACGCCAGCCTGCTCGTTTCGAGCCTGATAGTATCGAAAATCGGGCATCTGCTGAAGAGCCTGGCCGAGTCCCGCGATATTTCCATGGCCGAAGATGCCGAAGCAACCGGCGAAGAAGGGGGTCTCCACCCCGTCTCTTTCGACGTGTTGTTGCTTTAGGAACGTGAGAAGGGCTTGGGCCATCGTGAGCCGTCGTGTCGCACGCTCGGTCATCGCTTTCTTGCCTCCATGACATCGTAAACAGGCACCCTGGTATCCCGGGTTCGGTAAGAATTCTTGATCCACGCATATTCGGGATCGTCGCTCGCCGCCAGGCTCTGGGCGCTGCCGGTCAGGACGTTAAGGTAATAGGTCGTGTAGCCGACCGGGCTCGAGACCGGATGGTAACCTTCGGGGATCAGCACGACATCGTTTTCCCGCGCCGTCACGGATGCGTCGATCGGGAAGCCGGCCTGCGCGAGCGGCGAATCGCTTCCTGTGTAGATTCGCTGAAGGGCATAGCCTTCCGGGCGATCAAACCGGTAGTAGTAGATCTCGTCCAGGTCCGCCTCGAGCAGCTTTCCACCCTCGCCGCCCTGATGCCGGTCGTGCTTGTGGGGAGGATAACTCGACCAGTTTCCGCCGGGCGTATAAACCTCGACGACGACCAGCCGGGCACACGGAAATCCGGGCGGAATCATGCTGTTGATATGGCGTGTCGCGTGGTCGCCACCGCGGATTTCGACGTTCACATCGGCCGGAGTGACCAGGCAGGCGGGATGGTCCCCCTGCGCGGGGACGCAGGCAACGGCAAACTCGCAGGCGGTGGTGGCCCGAACGGTCAAGGATGATCGAGGGGGCAGGTAAAGGGCATGAGGCAGACCGGCAAAAACGTTCGATCGGCGGCCAACCTCCGGCCAGTGGCCGCGATTCGAGGAGACTTCGAGTCTGCCGCCCAAGGTCACAAGGGCGAGCTCACGCTCGCCCGTCTCAAAACTCCACCCCCGGCCGGCTGCCGCCCTTCGCGCCTGAAACCAGAGCGTGTCCCACCCTGCTGCCTCGGGCTGGACTTCCACGATCACGTCGGGATCAACGGAGTTGCCCGGGTGAATAACGAGGTTGTTCGAGTCGTACTGCTTCATAGCGTTTCCAGGCGTCTCGCCTGCGCTCCCAGCATCAATGCTTCACATCCGGGTTCGGCAACATGAAATCCCGGACAACCCCGGTCAGCTCGTGAACCGCTTCAATGAAGCCGCGAAGGGTGCGTACCGTTGCCCCGAACCCGTCGAACTCCGCGATGGTCATGCCATCAGGCTCGTACGCGCGCTTGAAATCCGGGAACTTGCGATACAACTCCTCGACAATCTCCTCCCTGACGGGCCGGTCGATGCTGTTCTCGATGGGAAGTTCCGAGGCGTTCGCTTTACGCGCCCAGTCGCAGGGCATGGAATGAATGAAATTGCCGCCAATGAGCTCAGACCAGTGCCCCAGGTGACGATAGGCCGCGACCAGCAGCCGCGCCCGGTAACCCCGCTCCTGGAAGATCCCGTACGCGCGCTTGAACGTCGCAATTCCAGGCCAACTCAAATACGACGGATCAACATCGATGTTGTCCCTCTTTGCCACGACCTGCATCCAGTCGTCGGTGCGCCCGATCATGATCGTGGCAACCGGGGACATCTGTTCGATGTCGAGTCCGGCTGCTTCCCGCCGGCGCAGGCCACGCTCGACCGCTTCCGCTACCGCGATCGCCTGGGACACGGTGAAACTGACCGTCGCGTTGACGCTCACGCCTCGAAACGTCACCTCCTCGATGGCCGGTATCCCGGCCGCGGTGACGGGCAGCTTGACCTGCATATTCAGAGCGAGCGAAGCGAAATGGACCGCCTGCTCGACGAGCGCTTCCGTATCCCGGTAGTAAACGGGGTTCGTCTGGATCGAAAGCCGCCCCTTCCTTCCCTTGTGGTGTTCGAACACCGGAAGCAGCAACTCGGCTCCCTTGACCGCCATCTCCTCGACCAGCCTCCAGGTGATCTCGTTCTCCGACCAGGTCGAATTCACGATCATCTGATGCAGCCGGTCTTGCCACTGGGAGATACTCTTTTTCAGAACGGTCAAGACAATCACGGGGTTCGTCGTGGCGCCCACGGCGCCGTGCTGCAGTCCGTAAGCCAACTCGTCCAAGGAACAGGAATCATTCCAGTAATCGGTTGGAGTTGTCGAAACCATCTGCCTAAGCGGGCTCAAAGCAACTTCAGGCATAACCTTCCTCTCAAATCTTGGTAGTCAATGATAATCCAAAGCTAGCCGAGATGAAGACAAACAACAAGGGTGGAGACAAGGCCAAAGAGTAAGGAAATCAAACTTGCTGGCGACCGTGGGTCCCATCTCCAGATGGGACCTTTAGCATCTGGCACAATTGCATGGTCCCATCTCGAGATGGGACCCACGGTTACCGACACTCTTTTTCTCCAAATTTCACGAAAAACGAGTTCGCTTCCAAAGCGCAATGGTGGACACTACCAAAACGGCCAAGGTGCCGAGCAGCAGGACAACCGTCCAGAACGCGTTCATACTGAGGTCGTGCGCCTCGGTATCGAAACCCAACCAGACGAAAACCGCGAGCGCGACGAGCACAATCAGGAATTCCCACCAGCGACGCCTGGGTGTCTCCTTCGAAAGCGGGTCCTCGCCGGCCAGCGCGGCCTCGACTCGCGCTGGTTCCATGTCGTAGCGCCGGCACTCGCGCATCATCGCGATCCGCCACGAAGCCTGCTCGGACTTCGGCGCCTCGGCTCGGCTGATGGCAATCGCCCCCCCGACGATAATCAGCGAACCGATGATTACCATTGCCTGGTACGTCGCACTTTTTCCGTAAAGCTCGCCGAAGACCAGGGCGCCCCAGGCCAGGCCCCACAGTTGGTTGGTGTTTGACAGCGGAATCCCGCGGGCGATACCTACATACTTCGCCGCGTATTGCTGGAATAAATCGCCGATAACCCAGCAAAAGCCCCCCAGGAAAAGCCAGAACAGGGCAGGCCGGAACCGTCCGAACTCGTGTAGAAAAGCGGAGGGACCGCCCAGGAAGCTGATTGTCAGGACTCCGATAGTGATCAGTTCGCCAAAGGTGAAAATGGTCACGAATGACAACGGATTCATGCCGCTGATGTACGCTTTGCGGTAGGGGATATACATCGTTCCCCACATGAGCCCGGCGCCGAGGGCCGCCGCAATTCCGGCAGCCGCCCGCTCGGACATCCCGGCCGGTGCCTGGCTCGTGGCCAGCCCCAGGATGCAGGCGCCGATCACGATCGCGATGGCTCCACCGACGACCTTGGTCCAGGATCCGGTGTCCGCTCCCCGCAGCTCGCGGAACAAGAGAACGCCCCACAACAGACCGACCAGACTGTTGGTGTTCCAGAGGGGAAATGCGACCGAAAGGCCGATGTCCCGGATAGCAAAAATAGTGAGGGTATTAGCCACCGCCCAGAGCGCCCCGGCCAGCACCGCCCACGGAATCAGATGTCGTTTCTCGCGCAGATCCCTGAAGACGTAGGTCGTTCCTTTGAGCGCCATCGGGAGTGTCCACCGGGCGACAAAAACGCCGATGACCATTCCCATCGATATGAGAAACGGCGAAAAGCCGAGGGTCACAAGTTTCGTCGGGGCCTCGGCAGCGCCCAGCCAGGCGCCCGCCGCCAGGCCGCACAAGACACCAAGCCGATGAAGTGAAAGGATAGGCCGCGCCTTGCGGTCACTCTCCGTCCGCGTTGCCATGTATCTCTCCTTGAGCGTGTCGGGAGGGGCGACAGAAGGTCTATCCACGAACCAACATGAACCAACACGAACCAAGCAGCTTGGTTCGTGTTGGTTCGTGGATAGACCTTCTGTCGCGCCGCCGGACTACGGGATCACCAGCAGCACCGCTATCCCAACAATCAAGACAATGACGGGGATCCAGAAGTGAATGTCCGTGAGTACCTGCCGGCTGACCGAATTAGTCATTTTTTTCCTCGATGTTCCTGCTAATGGATGCCACCGCCGCCGCTCAACTGCTTCGCCAGGCTGCCAACCACCGCCTTCGCGTCACCGAACAACATGTAGGTACGGTCCGCATAATATAGCTCGTTTTCAATTCCCGCAAAGCCGGGGTTCATCGTGCGCTTGATGGCAAAACAAGTGCGCGCCCGATCGGCATCGATGATAGGCATGCCGAAAATCGGACTGCCCTTGTCGTGGCGTGCAGCCGGATTCACCACGTCGTTTGCGCCGATGACGAGGGCGACATCGGCCTGAGGCATCTCCGGGTTGATCGAGTCCATCTCAACCAGCCGGTCATACGGTATCTCGGCTTCGGCAAGAAGGACATTCATGTGGCCGGGCATCCGGCCGGCTACCGGATGGATGGCAAACTTTACGTCAATCCCCCTCTTGTTAAGCTGCTCGTAGAGCTCACGGACAAGGTGTTGTGCCTGGGCGACCGCCATGCCATAGCCGGGGATTATCACCACGAGTTGAGCCTGCTCCAGGATCTGGGATGCCCCTTCAATCGTCTCGGTCTTGACGTTTTTCTTCTCTATCGCGGCCGACGTGGCCTGCACCTGCCCGAACGCCCCGAACAAGACGTTCGTGAAAGACCGGTTCATCGCCCGGCACATGATGACCGAGAGGATAAAGCCCGAAGACCCGTCCAGTGCTCCGGCGGTTATGAGCAGCTTGTTGTCGAGGACGAATCCCATGGCCACGGCAGAAAGCCCGGCATACGAGTTAAGCAGGGAGATGACCGTCGGCATGTCGGCGCCGCCTATCGGTATGATCAGGAGAATTCCAAACAGCAGCGAGAGCCCGATGATAATCGGGAACAACGTCGACCAGGCGGGGTAGAGGATGAGGGCAACACCGCAGGCAATGGCGACGGCGAGCAGAAAGAGGTTGATGACGTTCTGACCCTTGTAGGTGACAGGACGCTGCGGGATCCAGCGCAATTCCTGAAGCTTGCCAGCCGCCATCAGGCTCCCGGTAAAAGTCAGAAAGCCGAGAATGATTTCCACCGTAATGGCCGTCATGCGAAAGGCGGTCAGTTGCTCAGGCCCTTCATGCAGCCACAGGTAGTATTTAGCCGTGCCCACCAGGCCCGCCGCGAGCCCGCCAAAGGCATGGGACAGTGCCGTTCGCTGGGGAACGGCGGTCAGGGGTACCCAGGACAGCGGGACGCCGATCGCCGTACCAATCACAACGGCGATGGCGATCGACGTGTAGTTCACCACGTCCGGGTTGACCAGAGTTCCGATCACCGCGAGAAGCATGGCGCCGACACCAGCAATGACACCCTTGCGAGCAGTTTTCGGATCGCTCATCCACTTGAGCGAAAAGATAAACAGCGCCGTGGCCACCAGGTAAGCGACCTGGATCAGGTACAGACTCACAGCGTGGCCCCCGGTTTGCAGAAGGATCATGCTCTGAGTCATTTCCGGCCAGGCTCCCTTTGCTTGAACATTTTGAGCATGCGGTCGGTAATCAGAAATCCGCTGACGATATTCGTCGTGGAAGCTACGACCGCAATCAGCCCGAGGATGTTGATGTAAGTCGGATGCTCGCCGCCTGCGACAATGATGGCGCCGACGACCGCAATCGCTGAAATGGCATTGGTCAACGACATCAGCGGGGTATGGAGCAGGCGCGACACCCGACGGATTACCTCAAACCCGATGAAAGTCGCGAGCATGAAGACAAACAGCATCGACATGTAGTCGAAAGTCGGGTCCTGACCAGCCTGCGGTGTGGAGGCTGTTTCGGTCTGCAGAGCCGCGAAAAGAAGCGGCACGTTGAAAATCATAAGCTTTTCTCCGTTTCTCAACAGGGCCGCAGGCGCAGCGTTTTTTCGCGGAGCTCGTGGGATCTGCGAACGACTAACGACCAGTCGACCGGTGTTTGGTTGCTGATCGTTCGCATCCGACGCGCTCCGCAAAAAACGCTGCGCGGCTCTGTTGACCTACTTAACCTTCTCCAGCGCCTCGCGCGTCAGCGCGTGGCGCACTTCCCCGGCGTGGGTGATGACCGCCTGGCTCAGGATTTCATCGTTCCAGTCCAGATTGAAGGCCTTGTCCTTCCAGAACGCCATGACAAATGCAGTCAGGTTGCGGGAATACAGCGTGCTCGCATGGACCGGCATAGTGGCCGGCAAGTTGAGCGGAGCGACGATCTTCACCCCATTTTCCACCGCGGTTTCTCCGGGCCGGCTCAGCTCGCAATTGCCGCCGCCCTCGGCCGCCAGGTCGACGATAACTGAACCTGGCCGCATCCGGCGGACCATCTCGGCACTGATCAGCTTCGGCGCTAACACCCCGCGGATGAGCGCCGTTGTTATGACGACGTCCACCTGGGCGACCTGGTCGGCCAGCAGTTCTTTCTGTCTACGCTTGTCTTCCTCGGACAACTCGCGTGCGTAACCGCCTCCCGCCGCTGCGCTCTCCTTCAGTTCGATGCCGATATATCGGGCGCCGACGCTTTCGATTTGTTCTTTAACTTCAGGACGCACATCGGTCGCCGTCACGCTCGCACCGAGCCGCTTCGCCGTCGCGATTGCCTGCAACCCGGCCACACCGGCGCCGATAACGAAGACTTTGGCGGCGAAAACGGTTCCCGCCGCGGTCATAAACATCGGAAAATACTTGGGCAATTCCAAGGCAGCCAGCACGACTCCCTTGTATCCCGAGATATTCGCCATTGAGGACAGGGTGTCCATCGTCTGGGCTCGGGTAATGCGGGGTATGGCATCCGTGGCAAAGGCCGTAACCTGCCGCGCAGCCAACTCGCGAACCGCGTCGAGGTGGCGAGTCGGCATAAGTGTTGTCAGCAGCATGGTGCCGGGACGCATGAGCTCCACTTCGTTTTGTTCGCCCGGAACCACCAACGGCGGCTGCACCTTCAAAATAAAGTCCGCTTCCCGGTAAAGGGCAGGGGCGTCAGCCACCAGCCGGGTGCCGGCCTCCGTGTAGGCGGCGTCGGACAGAAAGGCATTGGCGCCGGCCCCTTGTTGAACGAGAATCTCTATG
>RPQK01000188.1 GCA_003819755.1 Acidobacteriota bacterium
TCCTCGAGCGGGAAAATCCCTATGACCACCTGGAGCAGCTGACTCGCCGGTTAGGTGAAGGCCTGTCGGCAGCGGCCAGACAGGCGGGAGTGAACCTCCAGGTCCAGCAATGCGGTTCACTGCTGACCCCTTTCTTCTCCGACTCCCCGGTTACGGATTTTGACTCGGCGCTGATGTCCAGGACTGACCTCTTTGCCCGCTTCTTCAGAGGAATGCTGGATTCGGGAGTCTACCTCGCACCTTCCCAGTTTGAGGCGATCTTTGTTTCCCTGGCACACACTGAACCGGATATTGACAAGGTTGTGGCGGCGGCCGTCCAGGTGCTGAGGCAACAGAGGGACTGACGGAATACGAGGTGCAAGAACCAGATGCAGGAGGAGGCAGAGCCCTTGCGGGCTCTGTCAACCTTAGACCGTCCCGCCTGCGGCTGCTGTGCGCTGGTAGGCATCGGCCAAGATCGAGTCGACCTGCAACTCGATCTGGGCTATATCCTCACCTTTGACCGTGGCGATCTCGGAGACGATGAGCTGTCTCGCTCGATCGAACATCTTCTTCTCGCGGAACGACAGGCTTTTTTGATAACTCAAGAAGTATAGATTCTTAAGAACCTCAGCAACCTCGAAGATCGAGCCCGTCCTCATCTTCTCGAGGTTGTCCTTGTACCGGTTCTTCCAGTCGGGATTGGGGGTTGAGAAATCACCGCGAAGAATGTCGAAAAGTCCGTCCAGCTGAGTGTTGCTGCAAAGGCGCCGCAGACCGACGTGGTCCACATTCGCCACAGGAATCATCACCGTGGAATTGTTCGAAGTTATCTTGAGAAGATAAAACTGCTCTTGACGACCGGCAATGCTCCGCAGGCAGACGTCTTGGATCACTCCCACCCCTTGATTGGGGTAAATGACCTTATCACCTACGTTGAAATCCATTAGAACCTCCAAAAGATTCCGCGTTTCTATTGTAAGTCACATGTAACATAATTGTCAAATGAATAAATCACTTGTTTTCAATTACTTAGTTCGGCAACAGGCCGATTGTGGTCAGACAAGAGCCGAAAAGCCGTGTAGGAATTGACGAAAATGGAGAGTCGGACCGACGGGGGGAGAACTTACAGGGCCACGCACGGCGCAGAGCGAAGCGGCTCACCCGTGCTCGCAGACGAACTACAGATTGCGATAGTTCGGTCCGCCGCCGCCTTCCGGCGGGGTCCAGACGATAATCTGGTAAGGGTCCATGATGTCGCAGGTCTTGCAGTGGACACAGTTTGTAAAGTTGAGCTGGAGACGGTTGCCCTCGTCCAGCTTCAAAATCTCGTAGACCTGCGCAGGACAGAAGTGCTGACACGGGTTCCCGTACTCGTGGGTGCAGCGGTTTATGCAGATGTCGAGGTCGAGGACTTTCAGGTGGCACGGCTGGTTGTCTTCGTGAGCCGTGTCCGAGTGATAAACGTCGGTCAGTTTGTCGACCGTCAGCTTCCCATCGAGGACCGGGAAATCCGAATGCCCCGGCGAACGATGGGCGAAACGCTCCATCATCGCATGGCCGGCCCGAATCGGCATCGGATCGAACAGCCCGCGGCCGCCAGTGACGAACTGAGCGGCCGCGTGCGCCATCCCCCGCCAGAAACCGCGCTGAAACGATTGGCGAAAATTACGAACTTTCCACAGTTCCTGGCGCGCCCAACTCTGTTCGAATCGCCGCCCGTAGCTCTGTAAGACAGCGGCCGAGGAGTCGCCCTTAATCAAACTTTCCAGGATCGTCTCAGCGGCCAGCATTCCGGATTTCACCCCCAGGTGAATCCCTTTGAGTCGCTGGGCATTAAGGAATCCGGCGGAATCGCCGACGACGAGCAACCCATCCGCGTAAAGCTGCGGCATGGCATAGTATCCCCCTTCGGGGATAGCCTTTGCTCCGTAGGCAACCAGCTTCCCGCCCTCTATGAAACTGCGGACGAAGGAATGGGTCTTGAACTGTTGCAGGAGGCGGTGGGAATCGGTACGGGGATCGGCGTAATCGAGTCCCAGGACGAACCCCACATGGATGAGGTTGCCCTTGAACGTATAAACGAAGCCTCCTCCAAAATCGCGGGTCCCCAGGGGATAGCCGAGCGTGTGGTAGACCCGCCCCGGCTCGATCGGGCCCGGGACTTCCCACACCTCTTTTGTTCCGACGGCATAGATTTGCGGCTGCCGGCCATCGTCCAGGCGCAATCGTCGTTGGGCCTGCAAGGTGAGAGTGCCGCGCGGGCCTTCTCCCAAGACGGTGATCTTCGCCTGAACATCCAGGCCCTGTTCGAAGTTCGCCTTCGGCTCTCCTTCTTTGTCCCTTCCCTTGTCGCCGATCCGCGCTCCGACCACACGTTCGCCCGCAAAAATCAACTCGGCCGCAGGAAATTCGGGGAAAACGTCAACTCCCTGCTTTTCACACAACGCTCCCATCCAGCGTACGATCTTCCCGAGCGAGGCAACGAAGTGACCGTGATTGTTCAGCGGAGGAGGGGTCAGCGGAGATCTAAACGAGCCGTCCTTGGACAGAAGGTAGAGCGCGTCATCGATCACGGGGCCGTCATATGGAGGTTGCTCCCCTTCGAAGCTTTCGAGCAACTCGTTGAAACCACGCGGGTCGACGATGGCGCCGCTGAAGCCGTGGGAGCCGATTTCTCTTCCCTTCTCGATGACGAGCAGAGATGGGGTCTCCAGAACGTTCCCCGACAGTCGGCCCTGCTCAATGGCGTCGTTGTGCCGTCGAATCAGTTGCGTCAAGTGAAGGGCACAAGCCAGACTGGCCGGACCCGCTCCGACGAACAGAACGTCGACTTCCAATTTTTCGCGTGCGGGGTTCAAAGCTGAAACCGGGTTAAAGGGTTCAAGGGTTCTGCGTTCAAGCGTTCAGCGTTCAGCGTTCAGCGTTCAGCGTTCAGCGTTCAAGTATCGACAACGATTGGCGTTGGAACGGTGAACGTCGAACGCTGAACGGCGAATGCTACTTCGCTCGTTCGAGGTAACGTCCTTCGTTCGGGTCGACGCGGATCACATCGCCCGGCCGGATGAACGGCGGCACCTGCACCACGACACCCGTCTCCAGTTTGGCGGGCTTCGGAGAATTGCTGGCCGTTGCCCCTTTCAGCTCGGGCTCCGTTTCCACGACCGCAAGCTCGACAAACGAAGGCATCTCGACCGCGATCGGCTCACCCTCAAAGAAGTCCACCTGGATGCGCGCACCTTCCTTCAGGAAACCGGTGTAATCGCCAAGGATCTCTTCATCCAGAGCCACCTGCTCATACGTCGCCGAATTCATGAAGTGATAGTGCGAAGTGTCCTTGTACAGAAAATCCATCTCATGCTGATCGACGGTGGCTCGTTCGACGCCATCACCCGCGCTGAAGCGGTGTTCGAAAGACGTGCCGCTACGCAGATTGCGCAAACGGACCTGAACAAAAGCCCTCAAATTGCCCGGTGTCCTGTGCTGAAACTCCATTACACGGTGGGGCTGCCCGTTAAAGAGAATGATCATACCTTTGCGAATCTGGGTTGCGGACATCATAGAAGGAATAAGATAGCGGAATAAGATAGCAAAGAGCAAACTTAGAATTCAATCAGTCCGCAGTTCGCGGCAGTTCGCCGCCAAGCCAACCGACTCCGCCCCCGACGTTCGGAACTTTTGACCCGGCCCGCACGTAAAAGGTGAGTGACGCAGTTCTTTGAAAAAAATTGTTGCTATTTGGCGGAAAAAGTAGTATCGTCCGCGTTCCTTTCGAGCAGCCGCGATATTTGGCCGCGCCTGCAACCAAGGCGCACCGCCTGCTTTTTGCGGTCAAGAGATTCAATTTTCTTTGAAACTTCGAGCTCGGCTTCATGTCTATAGCTGAACGAGAGGCTTATTCATTCGAGGAGATAGGGTAGAACAATGGACGGATCGTGTAACCGAGAAATGTTGAGTGGCTATCTGGCCAACCGGCTGACGCTCGAGGATCAGCTGGATTTCCTGATCCACGTGGACTCCTGCAGTCATTGCTGGGATGAAGTCTACAATGCAACGAAGTCGAAACATCCTCATTACTACAAGACTACTGCGCGTCAGGTAAAGGTTTCCAAGCAGGAAATGGGCGAGGATGAGGCGTTCCAAGAACCGGAAGAAGTATTTGAAGTCGCGTAAAGCGCTGCTTCAACTTGCGATTAAAAGGGGGCGGTCAACCGCCCCTTTTCTTTGTCACGACATCTGATATAGCAGCAGGTAAACGAGCACTCCCGTAACGGAGACGTAAAGCCAGATCGGCAGCGTCCAGCGGGCCAGGCGCCGATGAGCGGCATAGCGCTCACCCAAACCCCTTCTCAGAGTCACCAGCACAAGCGGCACAACCAGCGCCGCAAGAATAGAATGGGAAATCAGAACCCCGAAGTAAACGGTTCTGATCCATCCTTCTCCCTCGAAGCGCCTGGAACCGGCGTAGTGGTGATAGGTCAGGTAAGACGCCAGGAAGGCGGACGACGTCAGAAAAGCCGCCACCATCAGACGTCGGTGTCCCGACCGGCGTCCTTGCCGAATCTGGACAAATCCGAGCATCAGGAAGACCGCACTCAGCAGATTAAGAAGGGCGTTAAACGCCGGCCATGTTTCCAGAGAGAGCATCATTTCCCCGTTTCTGGTCGAATGACACGGGTCGAGAAGAACATCGTCAAAACCACGCAAACCAGGGTAACAGCAGCAGAAACCGGGATTTGCGGAGAATAGCCGGCCGGATCGCTTTCACTCCAGTACAAGCCTCGTCGTAAGAGGGCCAATCCGTAAGTCAGAGGATTAACGGCCATGATCCATTGAACCCATTTCGAGGCGCCCGCCGGCGGAAACAGAGCGCCCGACAGGAGCCACAACGGGATAAGGACGAGGTTCATGACGCTGTGAAATCCCGAGGAGGAGTTGATCCGCCAGGCCAGCCCGAAGCCCAGGCTGGTCAGCCAAAGAGCCACGGCAAAAGTTCCGAAAATCAGGACCAGGACTGAAACAGGCTCCAACCGAAATCCGACAAACGGAGCGAGAAGAAGAAGCAGAAGACCCTGCACGAGAGCAATCGTCGTTCCCCCCAGCACCTTCCCAAGGACAATGGCCAACCGCGAGACAGGCGCGACGAGAACCGATAGCAGAAATCCCTCTCGCCGATCTTCTATGACCGAGAAGGTCGAGAAAATGGCGGTGAACAGGACGACCAGGAGGACCGTGCCTGGAAAGAAGTACTCAAGGTAATTAATAGAACCGGAACCCGCAGGAGGCCGGAACGAGGCGCCAATGCCGGAACCGATCAACAGCCAGAAGATCAGAGGAGTTCCGAGCGCGCCGATCCAGCGACTCCTCTGCCGTCTGAACCGGGTCAATTCTCGCCACCAAAGAACCAGAGCAGGCTGGAGAACAGGAGCCATCTAGCCAGTTTAGCATTAGGAGAGAAAACGACCTGAAGGACCTCAAAGACCTCAAGGACAAGATGAGAACGTGTTTCTTTTCGGTCCTTGAGGTCCTTGAGGTCCTTCCAGTTGACTCCAGGAAACCAAACGATTAGCATAGGTGAAGAAAAGGTGAAACATGAGGCAGGCGGAGCTTTCTCGAGCCGTCAAAGCGGCGTCTGAATTATTAGAAGAACGGGTCGAATACCTGCCGAGTGGACTGGAAACGGTGGATCACCTTCTTGCCGGCGGCTTTCCAAAAGGCAAGATCAGCGAAGTGACCGGGCCGGCTTCCTCGGGAAGAACCAGCCTGGTTTTTTCCGCCTTGGCTCATGCCACGTCAGCGGGCGAGAACGTAGCCTATATTGATACCTTTAATGTTTTTGACCCGGTCTCCGCTGCTCAATCAGGAATACCCCTCTCCCGCCTGCTCTGGATTCGATGTAACGGGTCGGCCGAAAAAGCGGCCGCCGCAGCCGATATCATGGCCCGGGCGGGTGGGTTTGGGATGCTGGTGTGGGATACAGCTCCGCCCGATGAGCAGTCGCGGCAGACGGCCGCCGACAGGCCGCCTTCTCATGCCTGGTTCCGGCTCAAGCAAGCAGTCGAAGCGAGCCGATGCCTGCTGCTTGTCCTCAGTTTAAAACCGTCAGCCGGACCTGCGGCGAGCGTCGTTTTGAACGTCAAACGAACCAAGGCCGTTTGGGAACCTGAACTGGCGCCCGAAGGCCGTGAATCGTTAAGGCGGCCGGGGCTTTTCAAGGGTCTGGTTTTTGAAGCCGCCATGCAGAGAGGGAAAAGCCGTGGCTACGCCCGAGTTTATAGCCGTTTTAGCGCCGATCTGCCTTCTCTGCTGAACCTGGCGCATACGCTGACCCCCCGCGTGGAAATCAATCCACCCGATGCTCTCATCCTGGAAGTGACACCGCGCAGTCGAGCGGGCATCGTCGAGAAGCTGAGGAATTTCCCGGCATCTTTGCAGACGGGAGGGGCCAGTACCAGAAGCGCCGCCCTTATTACTGCGAGAATGAACCCGGGAACCTGGGTGCCGCAGGGAAAGGAAGCTGAATTTCTCGCGCCACTGCCGGTCGCCTTGCTACGGCTTCTGGACGATAATCCGCAATTGCCGGAATTCCTGATCACCTTTTCGCGTTGGGGAATCCGCTCGCTGGGAGACCTGGCCGCCCTTCCCGAGAAGGACCTCGCGGCCCGGCTGGGCCAACCCGCCCTGCTCTTACAGAAGCTCGCCCGGGGAGAGGATCTGAAACCCTTTCAAGCCGAGCTCCCCGGGCACCCATTTGAAGCGGCGGTCGATCTGGAATACGCGTTGGATTCGCTGGAACCTTTGAGCTTCATTCTGGCCGGCCTTCTTGACCCCCTGTGCGCGGAACTTCAGAGCGCGAACCTGGCCACTGATTCCGTGGAACTGGAGATCAGGCTGGAAACCCGAACCACATCACGGCGAAAGTTCCAGCTGGCGTATCCCTTGTCCCATGCGAGGACAATTCTGGCTCTGCTGCGCCTCGAGCTTCAGAATCAAACGGAAAAAGCCCGAATAACGGGCGCTTTAATCCGACTGAACCCCGTCCCTTCGCGTGTCTGGCAGCATTCCCTGTTTGAGCCTTTAGCACCCGCTCCCGAGAAGCTGGCCCGCACACTGGGCCGCCTGGCCGCCCTCGTGGGCAAAGAGAATGTCGGCTCCCCGGTCCTCCTCGACACCCGCCGGCCCGACGCCTTTCAGCTGACGGGTTTTCAGCCGGCGAGGGGGCGCCCGACGGCCTCGAAGGAAGTGAACCGGCCGGTTTTGCGTCGTTTCCGCCCGCCTTTTCCGGCTCGCATCCGGCCGGAACAGACGGCGAACTGGGTCGGGCCCTGGCGAACTTCAGGGGAATGGTGGACCGAAACAACCTGGGATCATGACGAGTGGGACGTTGAATTCACGAACGGCACGGTTTACCGGGTTTTCTTTGACAGGAAAAGGAGAGGGTGGTTTTTGGAAGGGGTGTACGACTGACACCGTTCACCGTTCCTCCGTTCACCGTTCACCGTTCACCGTTCAATTTCCTCGGGTTCGAAAGTCCCTTTTGACGTTGAACGGTGAACGTGAACGGTGGACGGTGAACGATGAACGGTGAACGATGACCGACTACATCGAGCTTCACGCGCAGAGCGCGTTTAGTTTTCTCGACGGTTCCTCTTCTCCGGAGGATCTCGCACAGCAGGCGGCTCACCTCGGTTACCCGGGGCTGGCTTTGCTGGACCGGGACGGGGTATCGGGAGCGCCCCGTTTCTACAAAGCCTGCAAAGAAGCCGGGATAAAGCCGTTGGTGGGCGCCACGGTCACACTGGAGGATGGCTCTGGCCTGCCCCTCCTCGTCGCCAGCCGTACCGGCTACCAGAATCTCTGCCGCCTGATCACCCGGATGAAACTCCGCGCCCCTAAAGGCGAAGGCGCCGTCCGAGTGGACGAGATCGAAGATCTGACCGACGGGCTCATTGCGCTGGTCCGTAAACCGGTCTTGATCGAACCACTTTTGGGCCTTTTCAACCCGCAAAACGTGTACGTGGAGCTCCAGCGTCATTTGGACCGCGACCAGGAATCCCTTAACCATGAACTGGTCGGGCTCGCCAGCCAGTTCAACCTTCCCCTGCTTGCAACCAACGGGATCCGTTATGCCAAACCGGAGGGGCGGCCGCTCCTCGACGTCCTTACCTGCATCAAAAACAAGACGACGCTCGAGGCGGCGGGCAAGATTTTGAGTCTTAACGGCGAATGCTATCTGAAATCTTCCGAGGAAATGGGCCAGGTTTTCAAAGACTTGCCGGAAGCGATCGTCAATTCACTCCGACTCTACGACCGGCTCGACTTTACTCTGGAAGACCTTGGCTACAAGTTCCCCGATTACCCTGTCCCTCCCGGTGAAACGATGAATAGCTACTTGAGGAAGCTGACCGACGAGGGAGCCCGGCGCCGCTATCGTCCCTACTACGAAAAGGCGCAACGCCAGGTCGAACGAGAGCTTGCTCTGATCGAGAAGCTCAACCTGGCCGGATACTTCCTGATCGTCTGGGACCTCATTCGCTTCTGCAAGGAACAGGACATCCTGGTCCAGGGCCGTGGATCGGCGGCGAACAGCGCTGTCTGCTACAGCCTGGAGATCACCGCTGTCGACCCGGTCGGAATGGAGCTTCTATTTGAACGCTTCCTTTCGGAGGAGCGGGGAGAGTGGCCGGACATCGACCTCGATCTGCCGAGCGGAGACCGCCGCGAGCGGGTCATCCAGTATGTCTACGAGCGGTACGGTGAACATGGGGCGGCGATGACTGCCAACGTGATCACGTATCGGGAACGAAGCGCCTCCCGGGAGATCGGCAAAGTGCTCGGATTTTCGGTGGAAACTCTTGACCGGCTGGCACGTTTTGTCCGCCCCTGGGAGTTCGTTACCGAGGAAGACGTGGAGAGCCTGCCGTTTGGTCGAGCCGGCCTGATTCCCAAGGATCCAAGGCTGAAGCTTTACCTGAAGCTCTGGCAACAGATCCAGGACTTGCCGCGGCATTTGGGCCAGCACTCCGGCGGAATGGTGATCGCCCAGGGACGACTCGATACGGTCGTCCCGCTCGAGAAAGCGACCATGCCGGGCCGATCGGTTGTTCAGTGGGACAAGGAAGACTGCGCGGATCTCGGGATCATCAAGGTCGATCTCCTCGGCCTCGGCATGATGTCGGCCCTGCAGGACTCGCTCAAACTTATTAATGCGTCCCGTCAAGAGGTCGACCTGGCTCACCTGCCAGCCAATGATCCTGAAGTCTATGACATGCTCCAGAAGGCTGACACGGTTGGAGTCTTTCAGGTTGAAAGCCGGGCGCAAATGGCCACTTTGCCCCGCCTGAAACCCGATCACTTCTACGACGTGGTCGTCCAGGTCGCCATCATCCGTCCGGGACCGATCGTCGGACAGATGGTGCATCCTTATCTCAGCCGCCGGCAGGGGCGCGAACCGGTCGTCTATCCCCATCCGTCATTGGAACCCATTCTGAAGCGCACGCTCGGTGTGCCATTGTTCCAGGAACAGCTGCTGCGCATTGCCATGACGGCGGCCGACTTTACCGGAGGCGAAGCGGAAGAGCTGCGCCGGGCCATGGGGTTTAAACGATCGGCGGAAAGGATGCGCAAAATCGAGGAAAAACTCCGGGCAGGGATGGAAAAGAAGGGGATCACCGGACAGGCTGCCGAAGAGATCATTCGATCGATCACCTCGTTCGCCTTGTATGGTTTCCCGGAATCACACGCGGCCAGCTTCGCTCTCCTGGCGTACGCCAGCGCCTATCTTAAGGTGCATTTCCCGGCTCCGTTTTGCGCGTCCCTGCTGAACAATCAGCCGATGGGGTTTTATCATCCTTCGACGCTCGTCAAAGACGGGCAACGGCACGGGCTGCGCATCCGGCCGATTGATGTCATGCATTCGGACTGGCTCTGTACGGTGGAAGATGAAAAAACGGTCAGGCTGGGCTTGATGTATGTGCGCGGCTTGCGCAAGGAGGCGGGGCTCGAGTTGGAGCAGCAACGCAAGCTTCGGGCGTTTACCTCGATTGATGATCTGCGCGATCGGGTCCCGGTGCGCAAGCCTGAAATCACGACGCTGGCGGAGATCGGCGCCTTGAACGCCTTCGGGATGAGGCGGCGTGAGGCGCTCTGGCAAGTAGAAAAAGCGTGGCGGCCCTATGGTTCCCTCTTTCGAGATGTCGAGCGAAAGGAACAGGAGCACGGATCACCACTCTCGGACATGAACGGTGAGGAACGCCTGATAGCGGACTTTGCGGGAACGGGTATGACGATAGGCCCGCACCCGATGACATTCCACCGGAACCGTCTGGAGGCCAGAGGGGTGTACAGCGCCGCCGAGCTGGCAGGACTGCCGGATGGGCGATGGGTCAAGGTGGCCGGGGCGGTGATCGTGCGACAACGGCCGGGCACCGCCAAGGGGTTCTTTTTCATTACCATGGAAGACGAAACCGGGCTTTCCAACATCATTGTCCGTCCCCAGGTTTATGAGAAGGAAAAGACGCTTCTCAGCACGGCTCCTTTCCTGGTGGTTGAAGGGCCTTTGCAGAATCAAAACGGGGTCACTTCGATCCGGGCGGAACGGCTGAGCGTGTTGGAAAGCGCGCTGGCGGGGCATACCAGCCGGGATTATCACTGAGAAAAACAGGGGCAAAGGGGCAAAGGGGCAAAGGGGCAGAGGGGCAAAGGGGCAGAGGGGCAAAGGGGCA
>RPQK01000189.1 GCA_003819755.1 Acidobacteriota bacterium
ACAAACTAACAGACTGACAAACCACCGGTTCGACACTCGTCCCTGACCTCCGTGCCAGCAGGTCCGGCTTCTGTCAGTTCGTCAGTCTGTCAGTCTGTCAGTCTGTCAGTTTGTCAGTTTGTCCAGTTTGTCAGTTTGTCAGTCTGTCAGTTTGTCAGTTTGTCGGTCTGTCAGCGACTCAAAACGTCCCCCATGGACATGTTATAGCAACCGATTGGACTTGTCCTCCGATTCGCGCCATACTGTTACCAAGGTACCGAAAGAGAGTCTTTCCTTTAGGTCGATTCTGCTGCGCTTGCAGAAAGCGGCTGAGAACGGCAGCTTGGCCGGACGTTCCAAGTCTCTTGGCGCGCCTGGCCTTGGGGTTACTCTGGTGATGGCCCTTGCTTGCTGTAACTTGGCTGATTTTTAGCCGAACAGGCCCCCCCGTGTTCCGGGCCTCGCCTTCGTCAGAGGATTCCAGCCGAAAAGTATTGTTGCCGCAGATTGAAATGTGAATCTGCAAACGACGTCATAGCGTCGGGTTAGAGAAGCAGCAACTTTGGGTTGGTTTTTACATCTATTACAAATGCCGGGACGTATTCTGTGCCAGCGGGTCCCGAGTGAGGCGACGTTCACACTCACAGTTCATCTGGCGCGGGTGGTTTTGGTATGAGCAGTCACAGAGTTGCAGCGCAGTGTCGTCAGAACGGTTTGTCGAATTGTTACCTCCTGTTCCGATATTGGAACACCTCACCTTAGACGGGCACCCCAAGCTTCAACACATACCTTTTTACTGATTTTTTCTGTGCGGTAGTGCGCGGGTTCGGCCAAGAGAACTTGGTTTAGTCCACGCACCGGTCCGCAAGATACAGGATTGATTAACGAAGAAGGTTAGGACGGCTGTGTTTATAGATCCAGTTGAGAAGTTCACTTTCCAGTTAAGAAGCATTTGGACTCAAATCTCAAATACCGGTGTGCTGTTCGGCGGCCGCATCACCGACTACAGGCAGCGCTTCGTTGTCCGCCGGCCGCCCACGTGGCTATTTTGGGCGCTCCTCCTGACGACTGCCGGCATGGGTGTTTTCTACGAGGTTCAGACTTCAACCCTCCAGAGCCACGTCTTCTCGTATCTGGTCCGGAAGATGACCTACACGGTCCAGCCAGGACCCACCACGAGAGTCGTTTTCCCGAAGGATGGGCCGCTCAACGTGAGACGCGGCTACACCCAAATCGGGGATTTTCAGGAACGGCTCGAGAATCAGGGGTTTCGCGTTGCCGAACAGGCAGAATTTTCGAAGTACCTGGCCAAACTGGCGGAGTGGGGCATCAGTCCGCCCTATCGGGCTCCAGGTCGGGCCGGCTTGGAAATCAAAAGCACCGAGGGTGTCATACTCCACAACGCGGTTGCGAGGGACGAGCAGTTTGAGAGCTATGATGACATTCCCCCGCTGGTCGCCAAAGGACTGCTTCTGATCGAGAACCGACAGCTTGCCGTGGAGTCGGCATATCCGACGAATAACCCAGTCGTGGAGTGGGACCGCATGGCGAAGGCCTCGCTCACCTACGCGGGAAGCAAGCTAGGCCTGCCGGTCCGGCTGGAGGGGGGAAGCACCCTGGCGACGCAGCTGGAGAAGTACCTCCACTCGAAGGATGGCCGGACCGAATCCGCCGGAGACAAAGTCAAGCAGATCATTTCCGCCAGCCTTAAGGCGTACCGGGACGGTGCTAACACGCAGAACGCGCGTCGGGCCATTCTGACCGACTACCTGAATTCGATGCCGCTCGCCGCGGCTCCTGGTTACGGGGAGGTCAATGGGCTGGGTCAGGGGCTCGAAGCGTGGTTCGGTATGGATCTCGAGCAAACGGCCGAAGTGCTTAGAAGGGATGCCGATACGCCGGGAAAAGCCGCGGCATTCAAACACGTTCTGACCCTTCTGGCAGCGGTTCGAGCTCCCGGGCATTACCTCCTGGAAGACCGGGCAGCGCTCGAACAGCGGACTGAATATTATGCCGGCCTGCTGGGTGAATTCGGCCTCATCACTCGTGACTTCAGCGAGCAGGTGCGTCACGCATCTGTCAGCTACATCCCTCGCGCGCGGGTGGGGGGGAACCACTTTGGACCTCGGCAGAAGCTCTCGTCGGCGTTGCGGAACGATCTAGGGAACCTGATCGGTATCGAGGATTTTTACAGCCTGAACCGCTTGGATCTGGACGTTCGAACGTCCGTCGATTCGATGCTCCAGGAGCGGGTTGACCAGCTGTTCCAAAAGCTGAAGGATCCCGACTTCCTCCGGGAACGGGGCTTTATCCAGGAACGGCTTCTCCTGACCGGTGATCCGGACGATGTCATCTATAGCATTGTCTTGTTTGAGAGCACCCCGGACGGCAACTTGCTGCGCATTCAGACGGACAGTCTTGATAAGCCGTTGGACGTCAACGAGGGCATCAAGATGGAGCTGGGCAGCACGGCCAAATTGAGAACGCTGGCCCATTATCTGGAAATCGTCGCGTCCCTTTATTACGAACGTCACTCCTTGAAGAACACGCAGGATCCAATCAGCAGTTTCGTCGCTGAAGCGTCCAAGGAGAATCCCGGGATAACCCTCGACGAGCTGCTGCAGGCCGCTTTGGACCGCGACTACTCCGCTAGTCCTGGTGAAGTTTTCTTCACAGGCGGAGGCGTCCATACTTTCGGGAATTTCGATCCGGACGACAACGGACGCCGCATGAGCGTGCGTGAGGCAACGCGTCGCTCCACCAACCTGGTCTTCATCAGGCTGATGCGCGATCTGGTGCGTTACCATCAGGCTCGCCTGGCCTATAACCCGGACGTCATTCTCTCAGATCCGAGCAATCCAACCAGGAAGCGGATGCTGGAGGAGATCGCCGATTCGGAATCCCGGCTGGCTCTGTTGCACGCTTTCCGAGACTTCAGGGGGGCCGACAAGCGGACGATTGTCGCGAAGCTCCTCGGCAGCCGCGCGACGAGCGCGCGCCATCTCGCTATCCTGTTTTTCGCCTGGAACGGGACATCTCTTCCCGATAACGAGAAAGCGTTGTCAAACTGGCTCGAGACTTACGGGGCAGAAGCCAAGCCCAACGAAGACGAGAAGCTGGTCCATGCTTACAGCAACCCGGATCTGACACTGGCCGACTACGGCTACCTGCTCGACGAACACCCGCTTCGGGTGTTCGCTGCGGGTCAGATGATTAAGAAGCCAGGGATCAAGTGGGAAGACCTGATCGCCCAAAGCCGGCCGGCTATCGACGTTTCCTCCGCATGGCTTTTCAAATCTCGAAACCGGCGTGCACAGGATCTCCGCCTGCGAATCCGGATCGAACAGGATGCTTTCTCGCGGATGACCCCGTACTGGCGACGACTCGGCTTTCCTTTTGAAAGGCTGGTTCCGTCCTATGCCACCGCGATCGGCAACTCTTCTGACCGCCCGGCGGCGTTAGCCGAGCTGATGGGGATTATTCAGAATGACGGCCAGCTTCGCCCGACTCTCCGCTTCCAGGAGCTTCGGTTCGGGGCGAAAACGCCGTATCGGACCGTCATTGTCCCATCGACGACGGAAAGCACGCAGGTCATGATTCCCGCGGTTTCCCGCACCCTGCGGGCAGTCCTTGCCGACGTCGTCGATGGGGGCACGGCCCGACGTATTGCCGGCGTTTTCAAGGACAAGAACGGGAAGAAGGTAATGGTCGGCGGCAAGACCGGCTCCGGCGATAACCGAGTCAAGTCTTTCGCTCGAGGAGGCGGCCTGATCGGTTCCCGGGCGGTTAACCGGACCGCCACTTTCGCCTTTTACATCGGCGACCGCTATTTCGGTGTGGTCACCGCTTCCGTGTTGGGCCCGGAAGCCGAGGATTACAGCTTTACCAGTGCGCTCCCGGTCGAGATCCTCAAGAACCTCGCCCCCGCGATCGCCACGCGGTATAACGACAAACAGCTGTAGAAAAAAAAGACCAAGGACCCCAAGGACCCCAAGACCTCAAAGACCTCAAGGACAAAAGGACCGACCCTCCGCGTCCTTGAGGTCTTCGAGGTCCTTGGGGTCTTTTTTTGTGGCTGAAAATGATTTCTCCCCCCCAGATATGGCAAAATTGGGGATTGCATTGCTTTGCGTAACCGCAAACACAGGAAGATTGAGGACATCATAAATGTGCGCCACCGTTTCTCCCCCTCCTACTGACTTTATCCGGGAGATCATCCGAAGAGACCTGGAAACCAATAAATTTGGCGGGCGGGTGCATACCCGCTTTCCCCCGGAGCCGAACGGCTACCTTCATATCGGCCATGCGAAATCGATCTGCCTGAACTTCGGCCTGGCGGCTGAGTTCCAGGGCAAGTGCAATCTGCGTTTCGATGACACGAACCCGACTAAAGAAGACATCGAGTACGTCGAGTCGATCATGGAGGATGTCCATTGGCTGGGCTTCGATTGGGAAGACCGCCTTTTTTATGCCTCGGACTATTTCGAGCAGCTTTACCAGTTCGCCGTTCAGTTGATCCGAGCAGGAAAAGCTTACGTGGACGACCTTTCAGCCGATGAAATCCGGGAACACCGGGGGACGCTGACCGAGCCCGGCAAGGAAAGCCGCTATCGCTGCCGGTCAATCGAGGAGAACCTGGGTCTTTTCGAGGGAATGAGGGCCGGCAAATTCGAAGATGGAAGCCGAGTGCTGCGGGCCAAGATCGACATGACATCGCCGAACCTCAACATGCGCGATCCCGTTATCTACCGCATCCGGAGAGCCACCCACCATCGCACCGGCGACGACTGGTGTATTTATCCAATGTACGATTTCGCTCACGGCTTTTCGGATTCAATCGAGGGAATTACGCACTCCATCTGTACGCTCGAGTTCGAAGATCATCGGCCGCTTTACGATTGGTTCCTGGAACAAGTCGACGCTTACCATCCGCAGCAGATTGAATTCGCCCGCCTCAGCTTGGGCTACACAATTCTGAGCAAAAGAAAGCTGCTCCAATTGGTCCAGGAGGGTGTAGTGTCCGGTTGGAACGACCCTCGGATGCCGACAATCTCCGGCCTTCGCCGACGCGGCTACACGCCGGAAGCGATCCGTAACTTCTGTGAAACGATAGGCGTGGCCAAGCGGGACAGTATCGTGGACATGACCCTGCTCGAGTACGCTATCCGCGAAGACCTGAACCGTCGTGCGCCTCGAGTTATGGGAGTCCTTAGACCGCTGAAGGTCGTTATCGAAAACTATCCTGACGGCCAGGCTGAAGAACTGGACGCCATCAACAACCCCGAAAACCCCGCGAGCGGGACCCGGAAAGTCCCGTTTTCGAAGGTTCTGTATATTGAACAGGAGGACTTCAGGGAGGTGCCGCCGCCTAAATACTACCGGCTCTCTCCCGGGAAGGAAGTCCGCCTCCGTTACGCTTATTTCGTTAAATGCACCGGCGTGGTCAAGAACGAGAACGGCGAAGTGGTCGAAGTTCGGTGCACATACGACCCGACGACTCGAGGGGGCGATGCGCCCGATGGCCGAAAAGTGAAAGCAACGATTCACTGGGTCTCGGCCGAGCACTCGATTCCTGCCAAAGTCCGACTGTACGACCGCCTTTTCACGAAACCGAACCCCGGCGAAGGCGGCGCGGATTTCAAAGAGTCGCTCAATCCGAATTCTCTTGAGGTGCTGACAGGTTGCCGGGTCGAACCCACGCTGCAAGGGGCCGCCGCTGGTTGCCGGTTCCAGTTTGAGCGGATGGGCTACTTCTGCACCGATTCAGTTGACTCCAAGCCCGACGCCCTGGTTTTTAATCGCACCGTCCAGCTGCGTGACACCTGGGCCAAGATCGCCGCGCAGCAGGGTTGAAAAGAAGGGGCGAAGGGGCGAAGGGAAAAAGGGAAGAGGGACGGCGCAGCTTGACAGCCTGAAACTGAGATCTTACTAACCTCTATAGGTTTTTTAACGCTTTCGAACAGAAAGCAATTGAATTTTGAAAAAGGAGGTTCGTATGGCTATCGTTCGTTTCAACCCGTTTCGTGAGCTGCTCGAGCTGCAGGACAGAATGAACCGAATCCTGGAAGACAACGCCCGCACCACAAGAGGCGGCGAGGAAGGTGACTTTGCCTCCGGGAGCTGGATTCCTCCGGTCGACATCTATGAAAGCGCCGACGCCCTGCTGGTTAAGGCCGAGCTGCCTGAAGTGAGCCGGGAGGACATCGATATTCGTCTTGAGAACGGCGTTCTGACGATCCGCGGCGAGCGGAAACTGCAGGAGGAGCTCAAGAAACACAACTGCTATCGAATGGAATCGCAGTACGGCGCCTTCAGCAGAAGCTTCAGCCTCCCTCGGACGGTGGATTCGGAGAAGATCGAAGCCAACTACAAAGACGGCGTTCTCAATATCCGCATCCCGAAGCGCGAGGAAACGAAACCGCGCCAGATTCAGATCAAGTGAGCGGGGCAAAGCCCGCGGGAGATAGTAGGGACGAAAGGACACAAGGGGACACAAGCCTCCCCAAAGTTCCGGAAGAGGAACAGCTTTGGCCGGAATCGCTCAACGAGAAGGCGCGGATGGCCTAGGCACGATGCAGATTGCGACTTGCATTTCAACCACCCAGGGGCTTCGGGTCGAACACCAGGATCGCACGTTGGTGGAGGAGTCCGTGCTCTGGGGCCAGCCGGCCACGGTATTGGCTGTCGCCGATGGAATGGGAGGTTTGGAAGCGGGCGGAATAGCAGCCGAGTTAGCTGTTGAATCGGTGCGCGTGAATGCGCACCGGGACCTCCCGCTCATTCGAGAGGGTAAGTCTCCTCGCCTGTTCCTCCGGCGCCTGTTCCAGGACGCCAATCTCCGCATCTGGGACTTCTCTCTCAAGAAGAGAATCGAGAGCAGGGGAACCACTCTGGTCGTGGCTCTGTTATTCGGCGATCGCTACCTGGTGGCTCACGTCGGTGACAGCCGCTGCTACGCGATTGAGGACGGCGCGATCAGGCGACTGACTGACGACCATTCGGTGGCCGAGCAGCTGGTTAAGGTCGGGCAACTCACTGCAGGAACCGGGCTGTGGCGCCAGTACCGAAGCCAGTTGACACGGTGCCTCGGCGAGGAACAGTGTGCTCAGGTGGACATTTTCCCCGCGCGGCGCGGCTACGGACGGATTTCGGTCGCCCAATTCGCATTCCTGCTTTGCTCCGACGGGTTGTACGGAGAATTGGAGGACGCGGAAATTCTCGACCAGATGCGCCGCCCGGTCGGGCTGCAGGAGAGGTGCAGTTCCCTGGTCCTGCGCGCGTTGAAAAATGGATCAACGGATAACATCACGTTAGTTGCGGCGGAGTTAGGCGAGTAACCGCCACGAACGCAGGGTGGCATTTCGAAGGAGGGCGCGCGTTCAGCGCCCGGTTGAAACCCTTCGTTCGTAGCGGGCTACTACGAACCGATATTCACTCCGCGCGAGCCGGCGCGGCGCCGGGTTCATGGACCAGGATTTCGACTCTGCGGTTCTCCTGGCGTCCGTCGGCGGTATCGTTCGAGTCTCGCGGTTCTCTCTCACCCACGCCCCGGACTTCAACGACGAGACTGGGATCGAGTCCGGACTGCACCAGGAACTGCCTGACGGATTGAGCTCTCGCCTGCGACAGTTGCTGGTTATAGTCGGGCCTGCCGACGCTATCCGTGTGGCCTTCTATCGTTATCCTGTTGGCGCCGGCAGCCTGGAGCGCACCGGCAAGCTTCTCGAGGATTTCCCGAGCCTGGGGTTTTAGCGTGGCGCTGTCGAATTCGAACAAGATGTCGGGCAAGTTGACGATCAAGCCCTCGACGCTTTCGCGTGTTTCCGCGATTTGGCCAAGAGCATTGCGCAGCTGTTCGCGGGTCTGCCTCTGCTCACTCTGAAGCTGGTTCAACTCGGCTTGGGTCTGCTGACGGGCCTGACGCTCGGACTGGAGCTCCTGCTCACGCTGCTGGGCCAGATCGCGGGCTCGCTGGGCCTCGTCTTGAGCCAGTTGGGCCTGGTCTCTCGATTGCTGGGCTTCTTTTCGGGCCTGCTCCAGCAGACTGCGGGCGCGTTCCACCTCTTGCTGAGCAGCCGTCGCATCAGCCCTCTGCTGCTCGACATCCCGCTGTTGGTCTTGCACCTCCTGCTGGCGCTGCTGCAACTCTTGCTGGGTCTGTTCGGCCTGCCGCACGGTTCGCTCTGCTTCCAGCACCATCTGTTCCCGGCGCTGCGAATCAAGGGCCAGTTGCCTATACCGTTGCTCCGCCTCACGAGACGCCTGCAGGGCCTCGTTAAATCCCTGTTGCCGGCCCCGTTCCTCGGCCTGACTGACTTGCTCACGCTGCTCGGTCATCTGCCGCATGCGCTCGGCCTGTTCCACGGCTCTCTGACGCGCCTGTTGCTCCATGGTGGTCTGAAGGCGCTGTTGTTCGGCTTCCAGTCGGGCTCTGTCAGCTTCCGACTGAGCGGCCTCAATCGCCGCCTTCAGCCGGGCGGCCTCTTGTTCATTGCGCTGGCGCTCACCTTCCAGCTCGGCTTCGAACAGCCGGGTCTGAGCGGTTGTCTGAGCCCGGACGGCCAGACGCACTGCCTCCCGGCTGAGTCCTATACGCTCGTCCGAATCCTTCTTGGTTGCAACCGCCTCTTCGGCTCGCTGCAGGGCTTGGCGTGCCGCTTGGAGCTCCGCGGCCGAAAACTGCCCTGCCCCGGAACGCTCAGCCAGCCGCACCGCGGTGCGCGCCTGGGCTACGTCAAGAGCCAGGTCATCCCTCTTGATTTCCGGCGCCTGGGCCAGCGTGTCCCTGGTAAAGTCGTAAAGGCCCGTCACCCCTTCGTAACGTAGCTGTGCGACGGCGGATTGCCGAATCCGGATATTGTCAGGTTCCTCCATTTCCAGAACGATCATCCGGCTGGGAGAATCGACGAGAAAGTGCGGTTCGGCTGTCACAAAGAGCCCGAAGTTGGAGAGAGGAGTGGTGGTCTTTAACTCTGCGTCATCGTCGTCCAAGACCAACTCCCCGAGATTCTGCACTTCTCCCTCCGGCGTTATCAGCCAGAGGACATAGGTGTTGAAATCCCCGCCGAACAGAAGTGCTGGTTTCAGGTCGTCAACCTTGGCTTCCACCCGCGTGGTTCCCTTTTCATTCTCGAGCTCGACCTTAGCATCGGCATCGGGAAGCCGCGACGTCCCCTTCAACTTGATCTCGACTTTGGTGTCGACCGGCAAGCCGATCGTCAGGAAATCCCTAATGCCATCAGTGCTCTCGGTCCGCGAACCTATCTGTCCTTGCACCGCGGGAGAGAGGAGGATCAGCAGTGCAAGCCCAAAAACAGCCACGAAGCGATTTTTCATAAACCATCCCTCGCTTCCAGAATAAGCAAAGCCGCTTCCAAAGTGGACTGTGGGCCGAAGACAAGACACAGATCCCCTAAATACAAAGCGCCTTAAGATTTAACGCGAAAGCCAGCAGGTGGTTGAAGCGGGTGAACGGAGAGGCCAAGCTGAAGCGAGGAAATCTTCCCCGGGTACGAGGATATCTGGGAGTCTGCGTCTCGGAAGCAGCTACAGAGCAAACGTTCAGCGTTCACCGTTCACCGTTAGCCTGGAACGGTGAACGGGAAACGGTGAACGCTGAACGCTCGCTCTGTAGCTGCTTCCGAGACGCCTGACTCCCAGCCGGGTGTCTATTGTCTATTCTTCGCTTTCTTCGAGCACGGCTTCTTCTTCATCTACTCGCCGGGAGAAGTCATCCTCCTGCTCCAGAATGGCCTCTTCTCCGGTAAAGCCGTCGTCGAAGTCATCGTATATTCGCCCGCCCGGCTTTTCCCGGATTGGCTTCTTGGGCGCCCCGCGCTCTCGTGATGCGAAATCAGCCGGCTTCCGAGCGCTGGTCGGGCGACGACGCTCAGGCGCGCGCCCGGTACGTCCCGCTCGCGATTCCAAATCGGTGGGCGGGGGTGTCCGGTCAAGCCGCGGAGGGCGGCTGAGGGGAGATGGACCCATCGGACCGCGCATGTCACGGGGAGGCCCGAATCGTCGCCCGTCATCTCCTGGCGGACGAGCTTCACGGGCACGGGCTTCGCTGATTGATAAGTTTCTGCCTTTGAAGGGTTGGTTGTTGTAACGGCGAATCGCCTCTTGCGCCTGCCCGCTTTCCATGAATTCGACGAAGGCAAAGCCTCGCGGCTTGCCGGTTTCACGGTTCATCGGCAGATAGACCGAAGACAAGGTGCCGGCCGCTGAGAGGAAATCTCTCAGCTCGGCCTCGGTCGTGTCATAGGGGAGATTCCCAACAAAAAGACGCACAGACACCAGAACCTCACTTTGGGGGGTTGTGACATCCGAAGCTGATGCGACGGACATCGGGTTGAACGTTACCCAGCAACAGCCGGGACATTACCAGACAAGTATCAGACACTGTAGTTTAGTAAGCGGGTAGTTTTCGGGAAAGTGACTATCCTGCGGCTCTAACATAGACTCTCGAAGCTTCTCTTAGCGTATCGAGCAATGCTTATCCTCCCATTCGAAATCGAATGGATCCTTTCGGGCACAATTTTGGCACAGTATAGCACGGTTACCGGAGGGGAATACCAGTAGCAAAAAAGAAAGGTTCACCGTTCGACCGTTCACCGTTCACCGTTCACCGTTCCAACCGTTCCAACCGTTCCAACCGTTCAACCTAGTTCGAGAACGGTGAACGGTGAACGGTGAACGGTGAA
>RPQK01000190.1 GCA_003819755.1 Acidobacteriota bacterium
CGCGGTGAGTCTTCGCAGTTGGACATCTCCAACAGCGTCATTGCCGGATCCAGCGGCATCTCCGACGGCGAAGCGATCTATTCCGACCAAGGGAAGCTCTCGCTCCTGAGCAGCACTATCACCAAGAACCGGAGAGGCTTGAAGCTGGTTGGGACAGAACACTCCGTTGCGAATCCAATCTTAAACCAGAAAGCCCAGGGAGACCTCGACGGAGCCCAACAGTCGAACGTCAGCACCAACATCATAGGGGACGGGACTTTCGCAGGAACCAATGGGAACCTTCAGTCCGACCCGCGCTTCACGGATGCCGTCAGCGGCGATTATTCCCTGAGACGCGGATCCCCGGCTATTGATACCGCCAGTCCGGACTATTCTTCGGGGTTGGTCGACGCTCTTTCGCTCGAGAGGGTGGTCGACGGGGACGACGATGGCCAGCCGAGAGCCGACATCGGGGCTCTCGAATACCAGTCTACGCACGGCGTGCCGGTTATCCTCCCGGTACTTTCCTCGAGGACTGACGAGTTCGTCGGAATCGCGATGGTGAATACCTCCGCCGAGACAGCCCATGTCGAGTTGAGCGGATATTCCGTTGGCGGGGCCTTGCAGGCCACCTATAAGAAGGAAGTGGCTGCCAGAGCGCAATTCAGCATCCTGCTCACCGAGGCACTTCCCGGCTTGAAACAGGGATGGATTCAGATAATCTCCAATAAACCCGACCTGATGACTTTCTCGCTGGTCGGGACGAACAGTCTGAATGAGTTGGACGGGGCAGATCTGACAGGGGCGATTTCTACGAAGGTGGTTCTGCCGGAGATCATCAGACAGGGGTCAAGTGACACCGAGCTTTTTATCGTCAACCCAAATGCCGAGCCGGTTAAGGTCGATGTGAGACTCCACACCCCGACGCAGGAGAGATCTCTTACCACTGCTACGATCCCCGCCCGTGGGCTTTACTCGCGGTTGATCTCCGCTTTCGGGGGTACCTCCATAAGCGGTTATCTGACGCTCGAAGTTGTCGAGAAAAAACCGATCTTCGCAATGGAGATGCTCCTCAGATCAGGATCGACAGCGGGACTACTCGGGCTTGATGCGACCCGTCCGCAACCGGCGCTGTTTGGCGCACAGGTGGCTTCGACGGCTTCCGTCGATACCCTCCTCAACGTGATTAACCTCGGTAGCACAGCCGCCGATCTCACTCTTGAGGCCTTCAACGAAAGCGGCACGCTCCTGAAGTCGGTAACCGTGGCTAAGCTCGCTGCCGGGCAGCAGTATCGCAAGTCAGCGTCCGAGATTTTCGGCCTGAGCACGGATCTCGTGGGCTGGGCGCGCGTGAGCGCCAAGGACGGGAAGCTGTTGGGATGTCTCACTTTCAGCGATACAGCCGGCAACTTCATGGCCTCCCTGCCGCTCCAATCCCAACCGGCGCGCGAGTTTGTGCTTGGCCACGTCGCTCAAACGGCCGACGTTTTCACCGGGGTGACCCTCTTGAATGCCGGGACCGGGTACGCGGAAGTGAGCGTCGAGGTCCTGGACCGTTCGGGCGCGTCCAAGGGAATCTCCCTGTTCGAATTGAAGCCGAACGAGAAACGGGCGAAACTGCTTTCGGAGTACGTACCCGGATTGGCGCAGCAGGAAGGTGGTTTTGTGCGGGTGCGTTCCAGCTCGCCCATCTTCGGGTTCGAACTTTTCGGACACTACCTGCTCCGATTCATGTCGGCGGTGCCGCAGCAGGTGGTGGTTTACTGAAATCGGTTGCCGGTTACGGGCTACGGGGTACGGGAAAGTGGGCTATCCACGAACCAACACAAACCAACACGAACGGAATTCTTGTTCGTGTTGGTTCGTGTTTGGTTCGTGGATAGCCCACTTTCCCGTACCCCGTAACCGCGCAACGCCGGTCAGAACCCCTTCCGCAGGCCTTGCTCTTCGTCGATGACATAGTGCTGATCGGCAGCAACGTCTTTGAATTCCTGTTCCTTGCCGCTCGGCCACCAGATCTTTACGCTGTCGGCTTTGGCCGCCTGGCCGAGGCCGAAGTGGGCACGGGGGTCGCTTGAGGAGTAAATACCGACGGTTCTTTTGATCTCCCAGATCTGGCGCAGATCGCCGGTCGTCACGGTTATGCGCGCTCCGATCCCGTCTCGATTGCTTTTGCTGCCCGCCGTCTTGAACATGATCCAGTGATTGCGGTCCCGACGATCATTCCTGAAAAGTTGCGGAGCGCCGTTCAGGGTCGCAGAGAGGATATCGATGTCCCCGTCATTGTCAAAATCGCCGAAGGCGACTCCCCGGCTGGCTACCGGTCGGGCGACATCCGGGCCGGCTTCCGCGCTGACATCCTTGAACCCTGATTTGCGCTGGTTCAGGTAGATGGTCTTCGGTTGCCCCCAGGTCTCGTTCAAATTGCGCCCGATCAGGTAGGGATAAACATGACCATTGGCGTGGAAAATATCCTTCCACCCATCCAGGTTCAGATCAACGAAGCGGGTCCCCCAACTCACGGTGAGTTGCGGATTCAGGATGCCGGAGCGAGAAGTGACATCCTCGAACATCAGGTTCCCTTCGTTGTGGTACAGGGCGTTGTACTCCATCGAGAAGTGAGTGAAATAGACGTCAAGCAGGCCGTCGTTGTCGTAGTCCGCGACGTCGACGCCCATGCTGGCCTGCTCTTGTCCGTCCGCACTCACGGCAAGGCCGCTCAGGAAGCCGCTTTCTTCAAATGACCCAGCCCCCTTGTTAACAAAAAGCAAATTGGGAGTGGCGTCGTTGCCTACCAGGAGGTCGAGGTCCTTGTCATTGTCCAGGTCAGCCCATACGACACCCAGTCCGAACAACTGATCGCGGTCAACAGCTCCACTTTTTTGGGTGACATCGCTAAATGAGCCGTCCCCGTTGTTCCTGTAGAGGGCGTCGGGGGCACCCGTTAACCCTCGCGGCCCGCACATGACAGGATTCCCCCGGTGATTGCAGCGCGGCTCCGGCAGGCGATTCAGGTCCATCGTGAGGTAATTGGCCACGTAGAGGTCGAGCAGCCCGTCTTTGTCGTAGTCGCCAAAAGCGGCCGAGGTGCTCCAGCGCGGATCGCTGACGCCCGCCTTGGCCGTCACATCGGTGAAAGTTCCATCGCCATTGTTTCGGTAAAGGACGTCGGGACCGAAATAGGTCAGCAGAAGATCGACGTCTCCATCGTTGTCGTAATCGCCGGTGCAGACTCCCATTCCCCATCCCTGGAATGTGATTCCCGCCTTCTCGGTAACCTTCTCAAAGGTTCCGTCCTGACGATTCCGATACAACTCGGCGTGCGGGTTCTGCCCCTTCGCCAACCTGTCACGGGTCGAGCCTTGGGCAATTATCACGTCAAGCCAACCGTCGTTGTCGTAGTCCAGGAAGCCTATTCCCCCGCCTTTGGTCTCGAAAATGTAGTCCTTGACGGCGGGGTCGCCGCTGATGTGCTTAAAATCGAGGCCGGCCGAGGCAGCGATGTCGGTGAAGACGGGCATCGGATCAAAGCCATCGGCAGAGGAGGGAAGGAGGCCGAGGGAGAGAAGAACGATGGAGAAAAGGCACAACAGCGCGGGCGGGCACGCTTTTTTTGGAGTGCGGCGGCAGAGGAGGCAGAGGGAGGCCGATGCTTTATCGGCCTCCCTCTGCCGCCGCACTCCATAGGAAGTGCAATCAAAATCCCTTCCGCAGTCCTTCTTCTTCATGCAGCACGTAGTGAACGTCGGCGGAGACATCCTTGAGCTCCTGTACCTTGCCGCTCGGCCAGCGAACGTGAAGAACATCGATCTTCGTTGACTTCCCGAGCCCGAAATGGGCGCGGGGGTCACTCGAGGAATAAATCCCGACCGTCCGCTTGATCTCCCAGGTCTGCTTCAGCTCCCCCGTCGTAACAGTGATCCGGGCGCCGATTCCATCCCGGTTACTCTTCGTGCCGAGGGTCCGGAACATCACCCAATGGTTTCCGGCAGGCGGCTCAGTGCGAAAAAGCTGCGGCGAACCGTTCAGGTTGGCAATCGCAGCATCGACATCACCATCGTTGTCGAAGTCCGCGAAAGCCACGCCCCGGCTGACCGTCTTCACCCGTAAAGCCGGGCCGGCGAGGTTTGATGCATCGAGGAACGTGCCGTTTCCCCGGTTCAGGTACAGGGTTTTCGGCTGCAGATACACCTCACGGCTGGTGCTCTTCATCAGGTACGGGTAGACGTGGCCGTTGGAGTGAAAAATGTCCTTCCACCCGTCATGGTTCAGGTCGACAAAACGCGTTCCCCAGCTGACCAGCGGCCATTCGGGCGTCTGGATCTGTGCACTCGCCGTGACATCGGTGAAGACCATGTTGCCGTCGTTGTGATACAGAGTGCTGTAATCGGCCGCAAAGTGCGTGCAATAGGCATCGAGCTGACCATCATTGTCATAGTCGGCAACATCAACACCCATGCTTGCCTGCTCTCGGCCGTCGCCGCTGACAGCCAGGCCGCTCAGAAATCCCTGCTCCTCGAAGGTTCCTTTGCCCGAATTCAGGAAAAGCAGGTTAGGTGTGGCATCGTCCGCAACATAAATGTCCTGATCGAGGTCGTTGTCCACATCAGCCCAGACCACGCCCAGTCCGAAGTACTTGTCCTTGTCGACCGCGCCGCTCTGTTGGCTGATCTCGGTGAAGGTGCCGTCGCCGTTATTCCGGTAGAAGCTGTCGCCCGCCCCCGGCAGCCCGCGAGGTCCGCACATGACCGGCTCGCCCTGATAGTCGCAAACTCCGGCCACCCGAGCGGGCAGCTTGTTCGGTCCGACATCCAAATAGTTCGCAACGTAGATATCCAAGTCGCCATCCGCGTCACAGTCCCCGAAGGCAGCCGAAGTACTCCAGCGCGGATCCCCTACCCCGGCTTTGGCGGTCACATCCGTAAAGGTCCCATTGCCGTTGTTCCGGTAGAGCACGTTGGGTCCCAGATTGGTCAGGTAGATATCCGCGTAACCGTCGTTGTCGTAATCAGCGATGCCGACCCCCATGCCCCAAGCCTTGGCCGTCAGGCCGGCTTTCTCGCTGACATCCTCGAATTTCCAGTTCCCCTTGTTCTCGTAAAGAACACTGTGAGGACTCGTCCCGTTTTTCGTTCGATCCAAAGTGGAGCCTTGAACCAGCAACAGGTCCATCAAACCGTCATTGTTGTAATCGAAAGCGGCCAGCCCGCCCCCCTTAGCTTCGAAAATGTAGTCCTTCTGGTGAGGCACGCCGCATATGTGCTGGAAGGAGATGCCTGATGTAGCGGTGACGTCGACGAACTGGGGAATTGGAATTGGGGAATCGTCGCTTGAAGCGAGCAGCAGCGAAACCGCAGCGACTATCCAGGTCAGTGCTAACCGCTTCATTGTAAGAGAGTCTAACATAGGCGTCACAAGCCGCGTCCTCGTGCCGAATGGCGAATCGAAGTTCATGGCTGTAACCGAACAGTTCCTGCAAAAGAAATCCTACCGTCGCCAAATCGCGACTCTAGTGGGTCAAGAGTCGCAACTCAGCGACGGTAAAACCCAGACGCCGCGGTTCAACGCCAGGCCGGAGCGGAAGATAATCGCCTCTGGTTGCAGGCTTTAGCGTCAGGCCCCCTCTGGAATTCCCCCTTGGCATGGCGGTTGCTACTAGTTAAGTGGCATCGCAACCAGGCTCACTGTTAGTGCGTCCAGTCCCGGGGACCCACTTTCCTGAGCGGCTGGGCTGATAGAGAGCTGGAAGCACGCATGTATTTATCTGTTTTTCTAACCGGATATCGTCTCGCTTTCTCCAGCCCCATCTTGCTCCAATCGCCAACGAGGAGTACCTAATGTCCCAAATTGTTGAACGCCCAAGATCCATAATCAACGCGAAGAGTCATCTTATTGACATCCCGAGTCTGTCTGCTGCGGAAGAAGAAGAGTTGCTGGGCCTTGGAATGCTCTCGGTCGACCGGAAAATTCAGGAGCCGCCGATTGAATACCTGGCGCCCGAGTACAGGCCGGTTGAGAAACGGGCGATTTGCGCCCCTGATGTCCTCAATGAGGCCTATTGCTACCAGACTCCGTCTTCGTTTTCGCG
This sequence comes from Acidobacteriota bacterium, assembly GCA_003819755.1. Taxonomy (GTDB): domain Bacteria; phylum Acidobacteriota; class UBA6911; order RPQK01; family RPQK01; genus RPQK01. The sequence goes on from RPQK01000190.1 coordinate 6,068, forward strand.
CGGCCTACGGATCGAGCTCCCCGACTACGTGATGTTGATGATTTCCGGGACCGCGAGTGTTGATGAATACGGTGCAACAGTCCACGCCGGAGACTTTCGCGCCCAGTGCTGGCGCACATATCGCAATATCACCCGCCTGCTGGGCTCCGAAGGCGCCCGCTGGCAGGACATCGTCAAATGTACCTGCTACCTCCGCGACATCGAACGCGACTACAAGGATTTCAACCATGTCCGAACGGCCTTCTTCAAATGGCTGAAGCTTGACCCATTGCCTGCCAGTGTGGGTATCCAGGCACGGCTGTGTCGTGAGGACCTCCTCGTCGAGATAGAAGCGATGGCGATCGTCCTGCGCGCGAAGGGATGAGGCAAATCAGGGAAGTGGCCTATCCGCGAACCGACACGAACCAACACGAACGGAATTCTTGTTCGTGTTGGTTCGTGTTGGCTTGTGGATAGCCCGCTTTAGTGCCCTGGTCGTGGCTCCCGGAGGAACAGACACGGTGAAACTTCGTTTTAGAAGCCGATTTCGGTCGAATGCCCGGACAGCGCTCGGTTTGGTTGTCTGTGCGATACTCGCCGGCACCCTGTCAGGCCGCTCCCCTTCCGGCCAGCCCGGTTCGGGACTGCTGGTCTTCACTCAACTCCCCAGGCAAACGGAAGCCGAGAAGCTGGGGGCATTTGCGGATGGAATGCTGCCGCAGCCTTACGGCGAGAGGGCGACGATCGTCATTTGGCAGCCCGGAGCCAAGCCGCGCCCCCTGGTGAAAGGTTTTCACAGCTCTTGTGATCCTCAACTCTCTTTCGATGGCGGGAAGGTCCTCTTTGCCGGCAAGAAGACCGCAAGCGACGCCTGGGACATTTTTGAGGTAGGTGTCGACGGTACCGGGCTGCGCCAGGTCACCAAAAACATGGGGAATTGTCGCAACCCCATCTACCAGGGCACTCTTTTCACCCTCGATTCCAAAGAACCGTGGTACCAGGTGAGTTTCGTATCGGATCTGGCCCAGGAGTTGAACGAGTACGGACCGTTTCCTGCGGTCGATCTTTACTCCTGCAAGCTGGATGGGACCGAATTGCGCCGCCTGACGTTTAATCCGTCCAGCGATTTGTCCCCCTGGATTCTTCCCGACGGTCGAATGGTCTACGCCGCATGGCAGCTGTCGACGGCCGATCGTGGCCGAATGGGACGAGTGGCCTTGCACGCCGTCAATATTGACGGCACCGACAACAACATTTTTGCAGGTGACGAGGGCCTACGCGTGAAGCATATGCCCTGCGTGACCGCGAATCGCCTGGTAGTCTTTGTCGAGTCCGACCGGCTCCCCTGGGATGGCGCCGGCCGTCTTTCCTACGTCACTCTGAGGCGAAATCTTCACTCTCATCATGCAATAACCACGGAGAAAGACGGTCTTTTCCTTTCGCCCTCGCCGCTGCCGGATGGCCAGATCCTCGTCTCCCGCCGGGATTCCGACAAACAGAAGACGCACGGGATCTATCGCTTGGACCCGGAGTCCGGGCGCATGGAGCTCCTCTATGACGACCCGAAGTACCATGACATCCAGGCCAAGGCGGTTACCCCACGAGCGGTTCCCGATGGGCGATCGACGGTAGTCCTCGAAAGCGAACCAACCGCCAAGATTTACTGCCTCGATTTCCACATCTCAGATCTTGCCGCAGACAAGTGGATCAAACCGCCGTCGAACCTAAAGCTTCGAGTGTTGGAAGGATTGCCGCGCAAGGCTCGTGCTGGGTCCGAACCGAGTGCGCTCTCGTCTTCCATCACTAAGAGGTTTCTCGGCGAAATCAACGTCGATCCCGACGGATCGTTCAATATTCAGGTCCCGGCGAACATTCCCATTCAGCTTCAGCTGGTTGATTCCCACGGGATGGCCTTAAGGGCCAGCCACTGGATCTGGGCCAAGAACAAGGAACACCGCGGCTGCATCGGTTGCCACGAAGACAACGAATTGACCCCGCCGAACAAGTTCGTCTCGGCATTGTCCCGCAATTCCACGCCGTTGCTGCTTCCCGAGGAGCATCGACGAAGTGTAGATTTCCGCCGCGACGTCATGCCGATCGTTGCCAGGAAATGCGCTACGGCGGCCTGTCACAGCAGCCCGACAGCGGCTGTGAAGCTTAACGCAAGCCTTGAGCCGGCCGGGGGAAAGGGTATGGAGCAGCAGTTCAACCGGTCTTACCTCAGCCTCATGGCGAGCGCCGGTGGTGCACCGGGGGCCGGCGAGGCTTTTAAATATGTCCATCCCGGCAAAGCCCGTACCAGTCCTTTGATCTGGCACCTGTTCGGCCGCAATACCTCGCAGGCCTGGGACGCGAGCTATAAGTCGGCCTATCCGGTCAAGCCAATGCCGCCTTCGGGGGAGGCCGCCTTAACCGATATGGAACGGCGGACGTTTGTGGAATGGATCGACCTCGGGGCACTTTGGGACGGCTTTCAAAAATCAGCTGGAGGATCGCGATGAAATTCGCTTACGCCGGGGCGTTCCTGGCTGCCGTATTACTGCTGACTGCCGGACAGATTCCGCCGGACCTGCCTGTTTTTACAGACGTGACCCGCCCGGCGGGCATCACTTTCAAATACAGTTTCGGCGATCATGAACTGACTAACATCGTGGAAGGAACGGGAGCTGGCCCGACGTTCTTCGACTACAACAACGACGGCTTGCTCGATATCTACTTCGTAAACGGCCGATGGCAGAAGAACGTCAGCGACAACCGCGGCCGGGACCTCCAGGAGAAGCTCTTCAACGGCCTTTACAAAAACAATGGAGACGGAACCTTCACCGATGTTACGGAAAAGGCCGGAGTCACCGGAACCGGGTATGGTTTCAGCAGCTCTACAGCCGACTTCGACAAGGATGGGGACCTCGACCTCTACGTTCTGAATTACGGGCCAAACACTTTCTACCGGAACAACGGCGACGGCACTTTTACCGACATCACCGAGCAGACAGGCCTCGGCGATCCGCTCTGGAGCCTCTCCGCTCCCTGGCTTGATTATGACAACGATGGCGACCTGGACGTATACGTCGGAAACTACCTCGAGTACGACGACGGCAAGTTCCGGGCCTACTACGCCGCGGCCGGCTATCCGGGGCCTCTTAGTTACAGCGGGCAACAGGACCACCTGTATCGCAACAACGGCAACGGCACCTTCACCGATGTCACCCAAGAGGCCGGCATGCTAAACCCGGACGGGCGGGCGATGAGCGCGGTGGCAGCCGATTTGAACAACGACGGGTGGGTAGATGTTTACGTGGCTAACGATGCCATGGAGAACTACTACTACGAGAACAAAGGCAACGGGACGTTCGAAGAAAAGGGCTTGTTTCTCGGCCTGGCTTTCGGGCAGCACGGGCAAGGCGTCTCATCCATGGGCCCCGCCATCGCCGATATCGATCGAGACGGGAACTACGACATCTTCATTCCCGACATGGACTACGGCTCTCTACTCGTCAACAAGGGGAAGCTCTACGAAGACCTGATTGACTCCTCCAATCTCGCCGTCATCTGCGGCCAGTTCACCGGCTGGGGCGCGATATTCTTCGATTACGACAACGACTGTTGGACGGATCTGTTCGTCTCCAACGGCGACGCGCATCATGAGTACCCCGAGGACCCGGTCATGACCCGTAACAACGGCAAAGGCGAGTTCGTCGACGTGGCCCGTGGAGCAGGCGAGTACTTTCAGCACAAGTACGTGGCCCGGGGAAGCGCGGGCGCTGATTTCGACAACGACGGGGATATCGATCTGCTCGTTGTCCACCTCAACTCCACTCCCACGCTACTGCGCAATGATGGAGGAAACAAAAACAACTGGCTGAAGATTGACGTCCGGGCTCCGGGAGGAAAGGTTCCCTGCATCGGGGCCAGAGTGACCGTCACAGTCGGGAATCTGAAGATGATAGACGAGGTAATCGGAGTCAGAGGCTACCTTTCCCAGTCTGACTCCCGGGTGAATTTCGGCCTGGGCAAGGCCGCACGGGCTGATCTGGTCGAAATCCGCTGGCCCGACCGCACTGTCCAGCGTTTTCGGAATGTCAAGGCGAATCAAATACTCACCGTCGTCAAAGATGCTCGTTCAGGCAAGGTCAGTTAGCGATGAAGAATAAAACTCCAGGCGACAATAAGGATTTTCCAACCGCCGTCCGAGCGGCGGCAGAATCTCAGCGGCGGTTGAGTGACTCGCCGTTTTGTGGCGAGTTGTATCGAAACCCCGCGCCTCCCAAGCGGCTCGTGGCGCTTGGGAGGCGCGGTGTTTCGATACAACTCGCCACAAGACGGCGAGTCACTCAACCGCCGCTGAGATTCTGCCAAAACCGCGTCGTTCCAGGTGTCGCGTGTCTTTCGCTCCTTATCGCTCTCATCACGCTTTCCGGCCTTGGGCAGCAGCAGAAACACCCGGTCTATGTCGGAGCCAAGGTGTGCGGCTCGTGCCATGACGGCGCCGGGATGGGACATCAGTACAGTCGCTGGCTCATGACCAAGCATGCACGCACGTACGGGGTACTGGCCAAGCCGGAAGCGATCAAGATCGCCCGGCTGAGCGGCATTCCTGAGGCACCCGACCAGGCGCCCA
>RPQK01000191.1 GCA_003819755.1 Acidobacteriota bacterium
AGACCGGGACGGCGGTGCGGGCGGAGGTCCGACAGAGCCGCAAGCGCAGCGCTTTTGCGGACCGTCAGCGGACGGGGAGCGCGTCGGATATGTGCCGGAAGCAACACCGACTCGTGCTCAAGGCACGCATCCGACGCGCTCCCCGTCCGCTGACGGTCCGCAAAAAACGCTGCGCTTGCGGCTCTGTTCGATCCTGCTGGTCCCGAGATGTGTATAAAGTGCAGGTTCTGCCGCCGCACTCCAAAAGGTCCGACGCCCGGCACCCGATCAAAGCAACACCCATTACTCGGCGGTATAGTATGCGAGGCGACTTCGGACTCCGGGGAACAGAAGCGAGAACACTCATGAGAGAAATCAGAACGGGGAAGACGATTCTGCTGATTGCGATCTTGTTGTCGTCCGCGAATGCCCAGGCGCAGGGGAAGACGCCTCGCGAGCCGAAGGCCGTCGAAGAAATTCAAACGGTCCTGAAAAGACAAGTGGATGCCTGGAACCGAGGTGATCTGGAGGGTTTCATGGCGGGGTACTGGAATTCACCCAACCTCTCGTTCTATTCGGGTGGCTCGAGAACCTACGGCTGGCAACCAACACTTGATCGCTACCGCCGTCGCTATCAAAGCGAAGGGCGGGAGATGGGGCACCTGGATTTTTCGGAAGTTCAGGTCGAGCTGCTTGGCAAGGACGTCGCTTTCGTGCGTGGTAACTGGCGACTCAAGACGAAGACTTCCGAGCCGGGCGGCCTCTTCACGGGCGGCCTCTTCACGTTGATCCTCCGCAAACGCCCGGAAGGGTGGCGCATCATTCACGATCACACGTCTTCAGGTCCTGCCTGAAATCGGCCAGCAGGCGCGGGCGAGGAAGCTGCCCGAAGTCTCCTCGATCGCGTTGAAGTCAGCGGCGGTTCCCCCGCTAACCGCGGGCTTGCAGGTCCCGAACGGCACGCCCAGCTGCGGACAGATTGGAGAGCTGCATCTCCGAGTACTTTCGAGACAAGATGAGCCCGTCCGCTCCGGCTTTGAGCGCCGCCGTGACGGCGTCGTAGGTGTCTTCGGGCGAGGCTTTCCGGCTGGCCTTTCCCGTCGGTATCCCGATATCGATTCCCGGCAGCACCAGGCACTTCCCCTCCACACCCGCCAGAGCACGTTTGGTTTCCCGGAAAACATAGTCGGGAGAGAGACCGGTCGTCGCCAGTTGATCCAGAGCGGCCTCCTCACCGTAGTTCAACAGGTGGTTATTGAACCGCAGGATCTCCTCCTTCGGCACATCGCGGAAGACGGTGGAACCGACGTTGCGGATGAAATTCACGTAGCGTTCGCCTCCACAGTTGTTGTAGACGACCACCTTCAGGAAGTCGGCCTTCGTTGCCAGGTCGGCGTAGCTGCGGGTAGCGCGGAATAGGGGATTGAACGAGTTGACGTGCTCGATGTGAAAACCGACCTGCAGCCCTGGCCGGGCGCGTTTCACTGCGGCATTCACCTCGGCCAGGACCTGGTGCTTGGCGAGGTCAAACAGACGATCCCACGCGATGATCTCCGGCCACTCGACGAGCAAGCGCCAGAACTCGACGAAGTATCCGTCGCTTGGCCGCTGGTCTTTGAGCGCTCTCTGGATGAACTGGTCCAGTTTCTGGTAGGCCTGCCGGGCACGCTCATAGTCGATTCCTTGCTCCCGGGCCGCGCGCTGATGGTGCTCGCAAAAGCACGTCACCCGGGACGAAGCGATACTCTGGGCATGGCTCGCTCCAAGGGCATTCAACAAGGGGCCGTTGCGCTCGTTGAAGAAGAGAATGCCATCGATCTCGTAAGACTTACACAGATCGGTTGCCAAGCCGGTCCAGAAGGCACGCACGTCGGGATGGTACAGGCATAGCGTGCTCGTCTTGCGTCCCTGCAGATCCACCTCCGCGACTTCCTTTACACCGGGGATGTCCGATCGAAATACGTCCTCGATTGAAGAGAAAACCCGCATGCCTCGCTTTTTTGCCGCAGGCAGAACTGTGGCGACAATATCGAGCGCCCCGTGCTCTGGAGCACGGGTCTGTTTCAAGACAGTATCGTCGTAGAACTCCGGGTGAGGGATGGCGTAATTGCCGCCGTGGAAAGTCTTCTCATCCGACTCCTGTCGACCGTGATCGGGGAACGGCTGGCCCGGAACTTGTCGTCCCGCCAGTCCGCGCCCGTAAGTAAACGTGGTCAGGTAAATCGTATCGACCGCGCCGCGTTCCTGCAGCAGGTCGAGCACTGTTTCGGTGCCCTCGTCAACGAACGAGACCGCGCCCACCTGGATCCCGATGGTTTTGCGGGCGGCCGCGGGCTGTTCGGCTGCCTTGACGAGGGCTGGAATCGGGCCGGCCGCCGCGAAAGCGGCCAACCCGGTGCTGTCTCTTAGAAACTCCCGGCGAGGCATGCCGCCAGGCGAGTGTGATTTTTTCATCGGTTTGACTCCTTTCCAGTCATCAAAGCCAAGGTATGAAGCCGAGAGGATGCCGGCATCAGCCCGGCGATCGTTAAGGCGGGCGGACGAGCCCCTCGCGATTTACCATACTCCATGATGCTGCTCAGGGTGTCAAAAAAGAGGCGGAAAGGACCGCAAACCGATAAGATGTGTCGGGTGCCACGGCGTACGAAGAGACGGCGGAAACGCAATGCGTCGAAGAAAAGCCGGTCTCTCGGCCGGCTGATCTTGCGCCTGTCGGCTCTTCCCCGGGTCCGCCAGGTCGCGATCCTCCTGCTCGCAGTCGTCCTCGGAATCAACCTCGCGGTGCGCTTCCTTGGCCGCAGCTCTCCCTTTCCCCTTTCTCCTTTTCACCTGGCGGACAAGTCGAGAGCCCTTTTTGCACTCGCCCTGCACCGGGCGTTCGGACGGGCACGGCAGCCGTCCGAGGAGGAGATGAGGAGCCTCCTGCGCCGAGCTGCAGACCAGCACCGGGTTCCGACCAGCCTCGCGATGGCGATCGCGGAAGTGGAATCGGGCTTCATTCCAGTCCGTATCAGTTCAGCGGGAGCAATGGGAGTGATGCAGCTGATGCCCGGCACCGCCGCTGATCTCCGCGTAGACGACCCGTACGATGCCAGCCAGAGCATTCAGGCAGGCGTTCGATACCTGGCGCTGCTCGCGTCCCGCTACCCGGGCGACTGGCGTCGCGTGGCCGCCGCATACAATGCCGGACCGGCCAATGTTCCACGCGCGGGCCCGATGAGGCTGACCAGGGAGACTTCCGACTATGTCGACAGGGTGCAGAGGAGGTTCGTTTTCTACCGTGCCCTGGAACATCCTCGCCCGCCTGCTGGCGTGCTCAACACCACATCGACGGTAACAACGCCCCAGCTGGACAGCCGAGAGGACCCGCCTGCGCGGTGAGATGCGCGCGGCCTGCCGAGACGCTGTAACACTTTCCGGCTTGCGCCGCTCGGTCCCGGGTGGCAAACTCTCGCTCAAAGCATCGTGCGGTGTGAATCGGTGTCCCGAGCTCACAGCACGAGGCAGGAGGCTCATTCTTATGGCCAGGTTATACGTTTTAGCTGGTGCCGTCCTGTTGTTCAACACTGTGAGTACGGCTGTAGCTCAGTCCCCCGCATTGCCGATACCACCACGATTCGGCTCGCAGCCGTTTCCGGCGTTCGTGGGCACAGCGGCGATCGCCCAGCCGATTTCTGCGGCGTGGATTCCAGACCACCCGTTCATGGCGAAGAATGGCCAAAGCAATGTACACAATGACGCGTACATGAGTGACACATATACGTTCGGAGGGCCCGAGGGGCTTGACCCGCACACGCAGTCGAGCTACCTCGGGGGAGTCTGCGTCTCCGTCGCCTTCGACCGCGCCGGACGAATCCTGACCGTCTGTTTGGGCAAGCCCAGCACCCGCCTTTTTCTGATCGACGCACATTCACTCGCACCACTGGCATTCATGGAGCTTCCAGTCGCGGTCAAGGCAGGTCAGGAGGTGCCGTCCGGCGGATACTTCTATCTGGACCAGTTCGATCGCGCTGTAATCCCAACCGCTAACCGGCAGATCTGGGTGGTCCGCGTGCTGGATGGTCCGTGCGGTCCCGGCCTGGACCGACAGCGAGTCTATGACCTCTCGGCAGAAATACCCGAGGACGATTCGATCGTGTCCGCACTGCCGGATTTCCTGGGCCGGCTCTGGTTCGTAACCGCGCAAGGCCTCGTGGGAGTAATAAGTCGGCTGCAACGCGTCGCAAGGCCGTTCTGGCTGCACGGCGAGCGTATCGCCAACTCGTTTGCGGTGGACGAAACGGGCGGTGTCTTCATCGCCTCGGACCATGCTCTCTACCGTTTCGACTCTAGCGAAACCGGCAAGCCTCAAGTCACATGGCGGGAACCATACGAACGCGGGGTCCGGGTCAAACCCGGGCAATTCAGCCAGGGTACCGGAACGACACCAACACTGATCGGACCCAACTATGTCGCGATTACGGACAACGACGATCCCTACATGCATGTCATGGTCTACCGTCGCGCCCGCCAAAGTAGCAGTCCCCGGTTGGTCTGCCGCCACCCGGTCTTTGATGCGAACCGGGGCGCCACGGAAAACTCGCTCATCGCCACTGACCATTCGATTATCGTGGAAAACAACTACGGCTACACCCTGCCGGATGCTCTTGAGACCGGTAAGGATCCCGCCGGGGGAGTGACCCGGATCGATATTGACGAAACCGGCGGTCGGGTCGTCTGGACGAGTGCAGAGCGCGTGCCCAGCTTGGTCTCCAAGCTCTCGCTCGCTACAGGGCTGATCTACACCTACACGGTGGAACGCGGAGCTGACGGGACCGACGGATGGTATTTCACGGCGATCGATTTCGAGACCGGCAAGACTGTCTTCAAACAATTGACCGGGACCGGACGTCTCTACAACAGCCACTACGCCGGACTGTATCTCGGGCCCGACGCGGCGGCATACGTCGGAGTGGTTGGCGGCCTGATCTCGGTGCGAGACAAGGACGATGCCCAGAACTAGCGTAGCAGTCGGCTGGGCCGTGTCGGCGCCCCTTAAGTTCGGCCCTGATTCCACTCTAAGCTTCACAACGCCAAGCCAGGCGGGGGAAACCGCCCACCCATTTGGTGAACTAAAGCGTTTTATTTCGGCTGGGACTCAGCGGCGGTTGAGTCCCAGCCATCCTGACGGGGCTTAGAGCGTTCTTAGGGTTCGGCATAAGCGAGCGGGCAGGCGGCAAGCATTGCGAGTGTCGTCAGGACCCAGCCTAAGCTCAATCCGAGGGGATGGATTTCTGTCCCGGGACCCATTTTTCGGCGTTTAGACGATAGAGCTTCGCCAGAATCGGCTCCGGGAGGGCCAGACCCTTAACCTTGTAGTCCCGGTAAACTACCGTCTGGTCCGTGGCAAAGTATTTCCAGTCCCGAAGATATTCCTCTTCCCAGCGGGTGACCGCCCGGTCGGGATTGTCGGTCGCCATCAAAACGAGATCGGTCGCATATAGCACCCGGTCCTGGTACTTGGTCATAAACGCCCGCACCTTTTCACGGGGCTGAATCATGAGGTCGGGTACCCGGGCGGCCGTGTCGACAACGAAATTGGGATACCGGTCTAACCGCCGGGCAATCTGGTCAACATCGTCCTCCATGCTCCCTAGATGGGCGCCGACGACGCGCAGCTTGGGATGGCGCTCGAGCAGGCGATCTCGGGCCGCCAGGATGGTCTCCTTGGCGGGCCGCTCGGGGTGCAGATACATGTGCCAGTCGGGGTTCGCCTTGTAGTAGGAGTAATGAGGGCTCTTCGGATCGAGCGGCTTCCAGGCGGCGGTCGGCTCGGCAATGTGAGCGTAAAGCGTCTTTCCCCGGGACTCGACGAATTCCAAGATCGGGGCAAAGACCGGGTCGTCCGGCATCAGATAACGACCGGACCGGGACCTGAGCTCCATGCCGATGTCTTTGTAGATCTTGACGGCGACAGCGCCGTTCTTGAAGGTCGAATCGAGGTCGCGCTTCACGCGCTCGGCAGAGCCTGCCTTTTCCCAGTCCCGAGGATCGAACGTCGAACACCAGGCCCACCGGCCCCTGCTTTGGCGAAACAACTCAAGCGCCTTGGCGTGCTGAGGTTCGGCTTTTTCGAAGCCCGGATCGTGCAGGTCAACCACGCAGATGTTGACCAGACGCATGTTGAGGCGGTCGAGAAGCTGCGAAAACCGGGGCGACGAGTTGTAGACGTGGGCGTGAGCATCGATGGGTGACAGCCGCGCGAGCGCAGTCTCGATCTCACCCGATTTGACGCTTACCCCGCTTTGTCTCGAAGCGGCGATCAGACAGACGCAAAGAACAACCAGGACAAAAGCACGGCTTCTCACGGGTAAGCCCTCCTGTCCCATTGTAGACGAACCGGCGAATGACCGGCACACCGCGCCGCCTGCCTTTTAGTGACTCGCTCTTTTGTGGCAAATTTGTTTGGAAAGTAAACGCGCTGAAGGAGCGATTATGAGCATCACCGCCAGGCCTCAGGTCGAGTGCGACCGACACCATACGACCTTGTATGTCAGCGACGTGCCCGCGGCCGTCGATTTTTACACGAAAAAGCTCGGATTCGACGTCGGATTCACGTGGGGCGACCCGCCTACCATGGCGGGGGTTAATCTGGGAGGCGTGCAGATATTTCTCGAGCAGGGTACGCCGGATCCGGCTGGCTGTGCCCTGTATTTCGTTGTCGGTGATGCTGATGAGCTTTACGAGTTCCAGCGAGCCAACGGTGTTGAGGTGGTGACGGCGCCCGGGGACAGGCCGTACGGGCTGCGCGACTATGTCATCCACGATCTGTACGGGTATGTCCTCGACTTTGGCCATTACATCTACAACGTTGGGGACCCTGTCGAGATAGAGAGGGTGGATGTTCCAGTTCGCTTGGAGAAACGACTGGCCGCCCTGCTCTATGATCTGGCCGAGCACAAGGGAATGAGCCTCAGTAGCTGTCTAGAGGAAATCCTGCTGCACACTTGCGAGCAACTCGGCGACGGCGTCGCCAGTCCGCACACCAAGGGGACCCTGAGGTACATCCAGAAATTGAAAACCAAGCACGGTATCGACTACGACTGTCACGCGAGCTACCGCTTTGTCGAGCGAAAATGAGACACCGGCGAGGAGCCTCGTTCTTCATTGCCCAGTTCGGCGCCCGGCCAAAGCCGTTACTGACTGTTCAGCGCTTCGTTCTTTTGCCTTTCTACCTCAGCCCTTAACAGGCTGAGCTTTGATCGGACCTCGTCCGCGGTGGGGCTTGCCGGGGCGACCCTCAGGAACTCTTCGAGCTCGGGGATCGCATACTCATACTTTTGCTGCAGGGCAAAGGTATTAGCGAGCAGGAGGTAGAGGTTTCCGTAACGGGGGCGTGCCTGACGGGCCTGCTGAAAGCTCTTCTCAGCCTCTGGAAGCCGATTCAACCCATAGTATGTACGCCCCATCTCATAGTGGAGCTGCCAGGGATGGTTGGACCTCAGGGCAGCCGCGGCCTGGAGGTGGGGATACGCTTCGCCGTACCTCTTTTGATCATTCCGGATCAGGCCGATCGAGAGTTGCGCATCATAGGAGCCGTTATTCAGTTTGACAGCGCGCTCAAACGCCTGGAGCGCCTCTTCACGCCTGCGCAATTGCAGGAGCGATGTTCCAAGTCCGGCGTACGCCGCAGAGTAGGCCGGATAAGCGGCAACGGCCGCCAGAAAGGCTTGTCTTCCCTTTTCATATCGCCCTTTTTCCAGATGTGCCATGCCTTTCTTGTACTCCGCTTGGGCTTTCCGAGGGGCGGCCAGATCTGCCAGGCTGACACTTGACGCGCCTGATCGTTTTCCGCTCTCAGATTCACGCCGCAACACAATGTCGATATTGTCGGACGTAATCAGATGATCCTCATACACGGCGGAGCCGTAGTGAGGAGCTGACACCCTTATCCGGTAATCCCCTTTCGCCAAACCGGTGAAGACAGCCCATCCCTCGGCACCGGTGTGGGCCGGCCGTCCCTCCCAGGACGGGAAGCCCTCCAATGTGATCTCTGCTCTCCACACCGGCGCTCCGGCTTCATCCTTGACGGTCACTTCAAGATACAGGTCTCTCTCGGCCGACGCCGGCGACGCTGCCTGAGCACACAGGGCGCAGAGAAGTAACGGACCGATCATCGAAACGGCAATTCGCTTCATAACTGGCCTCCGTTTTCTGCAAAGCGTACGGCAGGGCGCTTTCCAAATCATGTCGAACAACCGATGTTTTCCCGACGAACGGCTGATTTTCAGGTGATTTCGGTTATTGCCGCCGCGCTTTGGCGTCCGGCTCACGACATGAACCGCCGCGTCTTTGGTAAGATTTTCTAAACTGCTTATCTATGGACCAGAGAGACACAAGCCTTCTCGCATGCCAGGATAATTTCCGCCTTGGGGACTGGCTGGTCGAGCCTTCGACCGGGCGCCTGGCTAACGGATCACGCGAAGCCAGGCTAGAGCCGAAGGTAATGCAGGTTCTCGTCTGTCTGAGCAAGAGGGCCGGGCGAACCGTCAGCCGCGACGAACTGGTCGAGAATGTGTGGAACGGAACGGCCGTCAGCGATGATGCTGTCAATCGCTGCATCGCGAGATTGCGCCGCCAGTTCCAAGCGGATCCGAGCGTCAGGATCGAGACTCTTCCCAAAATCGGATATCGCTTAATCGGCAGCGTGACAGAAAACCAACCGGTGGTGGTTGAAGCTGTGCACGGACCGGCCGGAAGTCAGAGTCCCGGGCGGCGCTTTCGCTTCCTCGGCACGCGTGCCGGGCGAGTCGGGTTGACGGCCGCCGGCCTGCTTTCCGCGATCCTGTTGTTTGGCTTGTTTGGTGTCCGTTCGACGACCGAGGACGAAACGGCGCCTGAGTTCCGGGTAATGCCGTTCACCAGCCTCCCGGGCCACGAGGGGATGGCGTCCTTTTCTCCTGACGGAAGCCATATTGCCTTCACCTGGCGCCAGCCGGGGAAAGAGCCAGACATTTACGTCAAACCGGTCGGCAGCGAGGAGATGTTGCGCCTGACCGACAATCCGGCCAGTGACTTGAGTCCGCAGTGGTCTCCTGACGGAAGTCGAATTGCCTTCGTCCGGCTGCAGCAAGGTCGCGCTCAGCTGATCTTGTCGTCATCGATCGGTGGCGTCGAAAGGCAGATCGCCAGTTATCCTGCGTCACAAGGAAGTGAATTGTCGTGGAACCCTGAAGGCGACAGTATCGCTTTCAGCGGGCAGACGGAAGCAGGCGGGGTGTGCAGGATTATGCTGGCCTCGGTCGCTGGGGCCTCGGTCCGGCGTTTGACCGATCCACCAGTTTCCTGGATCGGTGACGAGTATCCCTCCTTTTCGCCCGACGGGTCGAAGCTCGCCTTTGTGCGCAGCCGGGCCCTCGGCGTCTCGGATATCCATCTGCTCGACTTAAACACAGACACGATCAGGCCACTCACCTTCGACAACCTGAAAATCCACGGGCTCGCCTGGGAGCCAGGAGGAAACGGACTGGTCTTCTCCTCGAACAGAGGAGGGAGTTTCAGCCTGTGGAGAGTCGGTGTGGACGGCCGACAGCCCCGTCCGCTGCCTTTCGGAGGCCGGCATACCGACTGGGTCGCTGTTTCGCCGGCCGGCGATCGACTTGTGTACCAGGAATGGATGGCCAGCTGCGGGCTTCTTCGTTTGGATCTGGCCTCACAAAGCGCGGTACAGGACTGGAGCCTGGCCGACTCCCTTCGTTTTGACTGGGATCCCGAATTGTCCCCGGACGGCCGGAGGATGGCGTTTCTGTCCGACCGTTCCGGTTCAGCGGAGGTCTGGGTCAGCGACTTCAAAGGGGGTCACCGGCTGCAGATCACGTCCTTTGGCGGCCCCTACACGAAGACCGTGAAGTGGTCGCCGGACGGCCGGCTTCTCGCGCTGACCGCGCCTCCAGAAGGTCATTTCGATGTCTTCACGGCTGACCCCAACGGCGGTGGAGTCAAACGCCTGACGTCAGGTGACGCCGACGATTACGCGCCAGCGTGGTCGCCAGATGGGCGAGGTCTCTATTTCGCCTCCAATCGGTCAGGCCGATGGGAGGTGTGGTCCATGTCGCGGGACGGGGGCGATCCGCGTCAGATTACCCGAAACGGCGCGAAGGTCGGCCTTCCCTCGCTCGACGGCAACTGGCTCTATTTCGTGAAACCCGACCAGCCGGGGATTTGGAAACTGTCGCTGCGAGGCGCGACGAAAGAAGAGCTGGTTGTCCGCGATCTTCAGCCAGTGGATTGGAACAACTGGCAGGTCGCGGCCAGAGGGATCTACTTCGTAGTGAGACCGGGACCAACTGAAGACTCCCTGCGTTTCTACGACTTCGCGAGCGGTCGTGCGAAGGAAGTCATGAAGCTCCCTCGCCTCCACTATGACTCCGGGATCGACGTTTCCCCTGACGGCCGGTCTCTGCTCATCTCTTCTGTGGCGAAAAGTGAAAGCGACCTGGTCCTGGTGCAATTCCAGCGTGGATCGAGTCTCCTATCCGCCTCGCAATAGCGCGTGTTTTTGCTGATGGTATAAGCCTGCCTTGCGCACTTCGAAGGCTCGCCCAAAGCCCTGGACTCGGTCCATTTGGAGGTGCGGACAGCAGAAGGTGGCCCTG
>RPQK01000192.1 GCA_003819755.1 Acidobacteriota bacterium
CGAGCAGGGCTCGCCGGCCAATGAGTAGGATATCCGTCCATCCGACTGCCCTCGTCGCCCCGGACGCTGTCCTTGCCGAGGGAGTCTCGATCGGCCCCTATTCAGTTATCGGCGAAAACGTAAGCATCGGTGTTGGGACGTCCGTTGGTCCGCATTCCGTGATTGAAGGACCGGTTCGTATCGGCGAAAGTAACCGGATTTCCGGGCAGTCTTCCATCGGTTCACCACCCCAGGACTTGAAATATAAGGGGGAAGTAACCTGGTTGGAGATCGGAGACGACAACACCATCCGGGAGTTTGTGACTCTAAACCGAGGCACGATAGGCGGGAGAAGCCGGACCCGCATCGGAAGCCACAATCTCCTGATGACCGGCGTCCACGTGGCTCACGACTGCCTCGTCGGCGATTATGTGATCATGGCCAATGCGGCGACCCTCGCCGGTCATGTCGACATCGCCAGTTACTCGACAATCGGCGCCTTCACGGGCGTCCATCAGTTCTGCCGAGTCGGACTCCATGCTTTTATTGGCGGCTATTCCGTCATCACCCGCGACGCCCTTCCGTTTGTTAAGACCGTCGGTGACCGGAACGACGCGAAGACCTACGACGTCAACAGCATCGGGCTGGAGCGCCGCGGCTTCTCTCAAGAGCGAATCGATGCGCTGAAGAAAGCCTACAGGCTACTCATCCGGAAGGGTTTAAAGGTAAAGGAAGCCATGGAGCAGATTCGTTTGCAGGGACTCGAGACGGAGGACGTGGCGATACTGAGGAGCTTCGTGGAAAGCTCGGAGAGAGGGTTCATTCGCTGATGGCCAAGGGGTTGAGTGACTCGCCCCGAGGATCCCTGCTTGGGACGACCATGTCAACTCAGATCAACAAACTCGGTCTGATCGCCGGAAATGGCCGGTTCCCATTCCTCGTCTTGGACGAAGCCGTACGGCGTTCGATTCCTGTTACCGTTGCGGCGATCAAGGAGGAGACCTCCCCGGACATCGAAGAAGTCTTCAAACCCGAGCAAGGGGTGGAGATTCATTGGGTTGGTCTCGGACAGCTGGGAAAGCTGCTGCGCCTGTTCCGGAAGTCAGGTGTCGACAAGGCGATCATGGCCGGCCAGGTCAAGCACAACCGGATATTCTCCCGCGAGCAGCCCCTGTCTGTTTCCAGGATTGCCGCCACTGTGCCTGACCTCACGATGCTTCGCCTGCTGATGTCCTTGCCGAGCAAGAATACGCAAGCCTTGATCGGAGCAATCGCGGACGTTCTGGCTCAAAACGGGATCGAGCTGCTCGATTCCACGTGTCTCGTCCGGCATCTGCTGGCCCCTTCCGGAGTGCTGACCCGGCGTAAACCGACCGACGACGAGACCCGGAATATCGGTTACGGACGAGAAATCGCCCGGGAAATTGCCCGTCTCGATATCGGTCAGACGGTTGTGATAAAAGACCAGGCGGTCGTGGCGGTGGAGGCCATGGAGGGTACTGACGAGACCATCCGGCGAGCCGCTCGGCTCGCCGGGTCTAGACCGCTTACAGTGGTGAAAGTCAGCCGGCCCAGGCAGGACATGCGCTTTGACGTGCCGGTGATCGGGACGCAAAGCCTGGCGGTGTTTGGAGAATGCCTGGTTTCGGCGCTGGCTCTGGATGCGGGAAAAACTCTCATTTTCGATCGGCCGGAATTCACCGAGGCTGCCGATCGGCTAAATATGACGATCGTCGCGGAATGACTGTGACCTCACCTCTCAAAGTTGCCGTTATTGGTGTGGGCGCCTTGGGCGTCCACCATGCTCGAATTCATGATCAGCTGCCCGAGACGCAACTGGTGGCCGTCGTTGACATCCTCCCGGACAGGGCTCGAGAAGTGGCCGCGAAGTATCGGTGTGAGGCGTACACCGACTTCCGGGAGGTACTGGGCAAGGTTGAAGCGGTCAGCCTTGCGGTTCCGACTGAGCAGCATGCCCGCATAGGAGCCGAATGCCTCAAGGCAGGCCTTCACGTCATGGTCGAGAAACCAATAGCGTCGACCATCGGACAGGCGGACGAATTGCTCCGAGCCGCAGCTGACCGGCACCGGGTGCTACGGGTGGGCCAGTCCGAACGGTTTAACCCCGCCCTGCGCGCGATTTTCCCCTATCTGACCCAGCCGCTGTTCTTCGAGGCCCATCGTCTGGGTGTCTTCGTCCCCCGAAGCCTTGATATCGACGTGGTTCTCGATTTGATGATCCACGATCTGGACCTGGTGCTGCGCCTGAGCCGGAGCCGGGTTCGCGAGATTCGAGCAGTAGGCATACCGGTCTTGACGCCCCGAATCGATATCGCCAATGCCCGTCTGGAGTTCGAGAACGGGTGTGTCGCCAACATTACGGCTAGCCGCGTTTCCCGTGAAAAGGTCCGCAAGTTCCGTTTCTTTCAGCCTAACGACTACATCTCCCTGGATTTCTTCAAGCAGGAGGTCGAGATGTACAGCCTCGTTGAGGCATCGCCAGGCAAGCGGGTTGAGGAGCGGGCTCTCCCGATCAGCAAAGGGGAACCTTTGAAGCTGGAGATCGAGGCGTTTGTGCGCTCGGTACGGGGAAAGAGTGACCCCGCCGACGATTTCTCGGCATGCTCCGGAGAACAGGGCCGGGAGGCCCTGGAGTTGGCCCTGAAAATTCTGGAGGCAGCGAAGCGGTAGTTGACAGTGTCTGACGCCTGCGGCTGAATGCGTGGGTGCTGAGGAGATACATGAGACGGAGATCACTGCTCCTTTTCCTCGTTGCTTCTCTCCTCCTCCCCATCCTTGTCTCCTGCGGCGGGAAGAAGCGGCCTCCGCCGCTTCCGCCGTCGTCTCAGCCGTCTCCAAAGAAAACCGGCAGGCCAGTCTCCAAGAAGCCTTCAGGACCACCCCTGAAACCACGAGCGGAAGAAGGGCCGCGCATTCGGCTGCTGCTCAGAGAGAACTTCTCCTCGTTCACGGTAAGAGGTTCAACTCTCGCTCCATTGCTGACGGCGAGGGCTAAGAACGGAAAGATCATCCTCCGCAAGAGTGAGGACGAATCAGGCGAGATCCTCGGGACCGGTACAGGGTTCAGCCTGGTCTCGGCGGATCCGTCCAAGCTGCTCGTGCTGGATGGCTCGCCCTACCGCGGAACGATCGAGATCTTCGTCAATCCTCTATCAGCCCCTGTCGCCGTGAACGAAGTCGATCTCGAGGAGTACCTCCGGGGAACCGTGCCGAATGAGCTCCATCCCTCACGTTTCCAGCAAATCGAGGCTCTGAAGGCGCAAACCGTTGCCGCCCGGACCTTCGCCTTCTACCATCTCGGTCTCAATGTGAAACGGGGGTTCGATGTGTATGCGGACGAGCGCTCTCAGGTCTACAGCGGAGCGAAGGTAGAACACCCCTTGTCCGACCAGGCCATAGCGGAAACGAGCGGTGTCATTGTGACCTATGATGGAAAACCGATCCTCTCGGTTTACTCGTCGACCTGCGGCGGCAAGACCGAGTCATACGCAGGGATGTTTCGCCGCGATCTGCCGTATTTGAAAGGTGGGGTGGAATGCTCCGATGAGATCAGTCCATTCCATTCATGGGAGGCGAATTGCGCCGGCTCGAAGATCGAATCGGCATTGAACCGACGAGCGGCGTTCGGCCATCTCCGGAAGATCGAAACGCTCAAAAGAGGCGTGTCAGGTAGGATCATTGAGATGAAGCTGACCGGAACAAAGGGAGAGGCGGTTCTAAGGGGAAATGAGATCCGCTATACGTTTGGAATACGGAGCACCCTGATCGAACACCTCGACACCGGGAAGGATCGTGACGGAAACATCACCGAGATTAGAGTCAAGGGCAAGGGCTGGGGGCATGGCGTGGGACTGTGTCAGTTCGGCGCTGTCCACCTTGCGACCAAGGGCTTTGATTACGAGCGGATACTGCGGCACTACTATCACGACATTGACTTGAAGGGAAACCATTGAGTTCCTCACCTCCACGCTCGACACTGATTGCGCTTGTCGGCCCTACCGGCAGCGGCAAGAGCGCGCTCGCCGTTGAAGTGGCCTTGCGACTGGGGTGTGAGGTCGTCAACTGTGACTCGATGCAGCTTTACCGGCGTCTGAACATCGGCACAGCGAAACCGACCGACCGGCAACGCAGCCTTGTTCCTCATCACCTCTACGACGTTATTGAACCGGATGAGCTCTACAGCGCCGGCCGGTACATGCTCGAGGCTCGGACGGTCTGCCGCGAGATTTCGGAACGCGGCAAAACCCCGCTGGTGGTGGGCGGAACCGGACTCTATCTGCGTGCTTTGCTGTTGGGCGTTTTTGAAGGGCCGGGGCGCTCGGACGAACTGCGCCGCCGGCTCCACCGGATCGCGGACCGAAAAGGCAGCGAGTACCTTCATCGGCTTCTGAGCCGGCGAGACCCTCCCGCCGCCGCGCGGATAGAGCCGGCTGACCGGATTCGACTGGTGCGTGCGCTGGAGGTTTTCTTTGCCACCGGTTCCCCTATCAGCCAATTGCAGCCGGCCCGACAGCCGTTCGAACCGTTCTCCATTGTGAAGATCGGCCTGAATTTACCCCGTTCCGAGCTGTATGCTAGAATCAACCGCCGCGTTGAGGAGATGTTCCAATCCGGCCTCATCGAGGAAGTTTCAGCTCTCCTTCAACAAGGCTACTCGCCGGATCTCAAGGCATTCGAAGCGCTGGGCTATAGAGCCGTTGTCCGGGTGCTGCGGCGCGACATCACGCTCCTGGAAGCGGTGGAGTTAACGCAGCGCGAAACCCGCCGATATGCTAAGCGCCAGATGACCTGGTTTCGGAAAGAGGAGGGAATGAACTGGATTCCTTACGCCGGAGAGGACCCGCGCGCGGTTGAGGAAGTGGTGAAAGCGGTCGAAGAATAGTGGTTCGGCTTCGGATGCTATCCACGAATTACACGAAGTTGATTGCGGCGAATCTTCCTAATGCCGCAATCAACTTCGTGTAATTCGTGTAATTCGTGAATAGCATCCGAAGCCCCAATACCCGACGAGCCTATGAAAATGGACTACGAAGCCGTCATTGGTTTGGAGGTTCACGCCCAACTTCTCACGAAGAGCAAGATCTTCTGTGGTTGCAGCACGGCATTCGGTGCTCCCCCGAACAGTAATACATGTCCGGTATGCCTGGGCCTGCCCGGCGCCTTGCCGGTGCTTAACCGGGAAGCTGTCGCAATGGCGATCAAGGCGGGTCTTGCCTTGGGATGCACGGTCAACAACAACTCAATCTTTGCCCGCAAGAACTACTTCTACCCGGACTTGCCGAAGGGGTACCAGATATCGCAGTTTGAGTTGCCTTTGGCCTCCGATGGCCGGGTTTCGCTAAAGACCGGCGAAAGGCAGAAGACCGGGCACATAACCAACTATCGAACCAAGACCTTTGGGATTATTCGCGTCCATCTGGAGGAGGACGCCGGAAAATCCATTCATATGCCGGGCGACGACACGTACGTCGACCTTAACCGGACGGGAGTCCCTCTCATCGAGATCGTCTCGGCCCCGGACCTGCGCTCTTCGCAGGAGGCCTATGACTACATGAGTCATTTGCGCCGGACCCTGCTTTACCTGGGTATCTGCGACGGCAACATGGAGGAAGGAAGCCTCCGCTGCGACGCCAATGTTTCGGTCCGACCGGTCGGTTGCGAGAAGCTCGGGACAAAAGTCGAAGTCAAGAATCTCAACTCTTTCCGCTTCCTGCAGAAGGCTTTGGACTTCGAGATCGAGAGGCAGATTCGAGTGGTCGAGGAGGGCGGAAAGATCGTCCAGGAGACTCGGCTTTGGAACGACGATCTCGGGCGGACATTCTCGATGAGGACCAAGGAAGAGGCTCATGATTACCGCTATTTCCCGGATCCGGACTTGCTGCCTGTCGTAGTGGACCATGATTGGCTGGAGGACCTCAAGGGCGAGATCCCGGAATTGCCGGAAGCCAGGCGGGATCGGCTGGTTACGGAGTACGGTCTGCCGGACGAAGATGCCATGCAGGTGACACAAACCCGCCCGTTTGCCGACTATTTTGAATCCGCAGCCGAAGCTTCCGGCAATCCGCGCCAGGTCTTCAACTGGATGGTCGGCGAGCTGACACGCTTTCTGAAGCAGGACGGCCGTGAGATCGAGGCGAGCCCCGTCTCGCCGCCTCACCTTGCCGCGCTGATCAAGTTGATCGAGGCCGGATCGATCACGGGCAAGATCGGCAAAGAGGTCTTCGACAAGATGTATCAGACCGGAAAGGATCCCGAGGAGATCGTGGCTGCCGCGGGTTTTAAGCAGATCAGCGATCAGGGCCAGATCGAGCAGGTCATTGACCGGGTGCTGCAGGCAAATCCAGGCCAGGTCAAGGCTTTCCGGGCCGGGAAGGAAGGGCTGCTAGGCTTCTTCGTGGGTCAGGTCATGCGCGAAACCCGGGGCCAGGCGAACCCTAAGGTCGTGAACGATTTGCTGTTGGTAAAGTTGAGGGGCTGACAAGCTAAGCAGCTGACGGCTGACGGCTGACTGCTGACTGCTACAGCAGACAACTGCTCACTGTCCTTTACTTGCATGTGTCAGCCTGTCAGCCGTCGGCATTCTGGGAATCAAACAAATGTCAACTCTTCGTATCCCACCCGGATTTCAGGTGATTGCTCACGGGAAGACTTTTCTGCGCGTTCTCGAGGTCCTTGACCGCCTTCCGAGGGGAACGCTGCTCGATGTCCCCGCTGGGGAAGGCGCGCTTGGCGTTGCCGCCCGGGAGTTGGGATTTAGCGTCATTGCCGGCGAGATCGATCCGGATTTTTTCAAGGCAACCGGGATCGAATGCCGGTTTATGGACATGAACAAGCCGCTGCCGCTCGCGGACGGCACTCTTGACTACATAGTCTGTCTGGAAGGCGTTGAGCATCTTGAAAACGCCTTTCTGTTCACGCGTGAATGTCATCGGGTTCTAAGACCGGGCGGGCGGTTCATTCTCTCCACCCCCAACATCCTGAACCTGGCCTCCCGGCTTAAATACTTCTTTTCCGGCTTCTACTCCCTTTGCCCGCGGCCGATCAACGAGTTCAGCCACCTTCCCGTGTTCGACCACATCAACCCGGTGACTTTCTACCAGGTTCGATACATGCTGCACAGTTCGGGGTTCAGGATTCGGGAGGTTACGACCGATTTGTGGAGGCGTTCAGCGGCCGGATTCCTGGCCTTTTATCCGCTCCTTCGACTCTACTCGATACGGAGTATGCGCAAGGAGACGGACCGGCAACAGCGCGAGGCAAACCGCGAGATCCGGCGTCAAATCAACAGTCTGGACCTGCTACTTGGCCGAACGCTGATCGTTGATGCGGAAAAGGTGGGGGAACGGGAGATGAAGGTCGTGCAGGCATCGCAGGTGGGAACCGAAAAACAGAAGACAGAAGTCAGAAGTCAGAAGACAGAAGTCAGAAGTCAGAAGACAGAAGTCAGAAGTCAGAAGTCAGAAGTCAGAAGTCAGAAGACAGAAGACAGAAGTCAGAAGTCAGAAGTCAGAAGTCAGAATGGGGAGGCAGAGCCTGTCTCGTCTTTCTTCTGACTCCTGACTTCTGACTTCTGACTTCTATCTTCTGACTTCTATCTTCTGACTTCTATCTTCTGACTTCTGACTTCTGCTTTGCAGGAACGTACATGCTCAAGTTGATTTGTTCTAATCTTTTTCAGCGGCCGACCAGGACAGGGGTCAGCATACTGGCCGTTTCTTTGGGAGTGGTCCTCGTCCTGGTGAGTGTCGGGCTGTCCTACGGGCAGTTGACCGACAACGCGAACCGAATGCGGCGGATTGGCGGCGATTTCATGTTTCAGCCACCAAACGCCTCGTTCTTCTTTGCCCTGAACAGCGGCACGCTCCCCATTCGCTTCCGCGAAGTGATCAACAAGGTGGAGGGAGTGCAGGAGGCGACGCCGGTTTTGGCAAAGTTCATCGGTGACAAGTTCCACCTGATCTACGGCATCGACAAGGAAAGCTTCGCCAGAGTGAACGAAACTTTGCGCTTCGTCAGTGGCCGGCATTTCGAGGCCCCCAACGAGGCGATTATCGATACCAACTATGCCCGGTCGAGGCACTTGAAGGTCGGCGACCGGCTTGAACTGCTCAACCACCCGTTCACCGTCGTTGGCGTTTACGAGGAAGGGACGGCCTCCAGGGTAATGATCCCTTTGGCTACTCTGCAGGAACTGAACGGCACTCCAGACAAGGTGACCACGTTTTTTATCCGCGCCAAGGAGAAAAGGGCGCTGGACACCGTGTATCAACGGTTGAAGGAGCGGTTTAAGGATTATACTATTACCCGGACTGCGGATTTGCAGGAGATCATGACGGCGAATACGCCTGTGTTCAAGCAATTCGTGGCTGCTGTTGTTTTCATTTCGGTGGCGATCAGCTTTCTCATCATCCTCCTGGCGATGTACACTACCATCACCGAAAGGACACGGGAGATAGGTATTCTGAAATCGCTGGGCGCTTCAAGATCTTTCATTGTCCAGCTGATTCTCAGGGAATCCCTGCTGATCTGTGGCGCGGGCGTCGTTTTGGGTTTTGTTTTGGCCGCAATAGCGATTAAACTCATCCTGACTGCATTTCCCAGCATGCCGGTCAACATCACGGCCAGCTGGAGACTATTCGCAGCCGGGATGGCGCTGTTCGGAGGTATCCTGGGGGCGCTTTATCCTGCGCTCAAGGCCGCCCATCTTGATCCGGTCAAGGCGCTTGGATATGAGTAAGAGTAAGACTGTGGACATCGTTCAAAAGAAAGACCCGGTAGTCGTCGAAGATATTCAAATGACCTACCGCGTGGGCAAGGTGGACGTGCGCGCGGTACGAGGCGTCAGTCTGACGGTCAAGGCCGGGGAGTTCGTCGCCATCATGGGCCCGAGCGGGTGCGGAAAATCGACCCTGCTCCACGTGATCGGAGGCCTTCTTCGCCCCACTTCCGGCCGGATATTTATTGATGGCGTCGATATTGCCTCGATAAGTGACGCGGAACGGACCGAGATTCGGCGACGAAAGATGGGTTTCGTTTTCCAGCGGTTCAATCTCCTGCCCACCCTGACTGCCCTGGACAACATCGAGCTGGCCCGGCAGATTCAGGGAAACGGGCATGTCCGTAACCATCAGACCACCGAGGAAATCCTGGGTTTGCTGGGTATTGCCGATAAGATGCATCACAAGCCCTCGGAACTCTCCGGGGGAGAGCAGCAACGAGTCGCCATCGCTCGGTCCGTGGTCAGCCGCCCGGCGATCCTGTTAGCTGACGAGCCGACCGGCAACCTCGATACGGACAATTCGCAGATGGTCCTTCAGATGCTTCAGGATCTGAACGTGAAATACGGTCAGACGATTGTTATGATCACCCACGATCCTGAAGCGGCATCGACCGCGAGCCGTATCATCGAGATGCGCGACGGAAGAATTCTGAACAGGGTTCAGAATCTGTTCTACGCGATGGAACAGAAGCGGGTTTAACTATGAGGGTGCTTAAAGCCATCGGCCGCGTCATTTTCTGGACCTACGCTCGCGGAACGTGGCAGTACGACCTCCTCTGCGCTCTGATTCTTGTTTTCATCTTTCTGACGCCGCGGGATTTCTTTTCCAAACCTCCGTTCTACAGCCAGGATGACCGCCAGAAACTCAACGAGGAAAAGGAACGCCAAGACGGAAAAGAACGCCCCGTAAGTGTTCGACTCTCCGTCTAGCCGACTCCGGCATTCCCGATCGACTGCAACCAATCAGACCCAATTGACTCTAAACAAACATGATGAGACGCCTCGGCCTTCTCCCCGTCGTCCTCGTTGGGTGGTGCCTGCTGCTTCCTTCCCTGCGAGGACAGTCTTCGTCGCTCGATCAAATTCTCTCACGCATGGATCAGAAAGGCGCAACCTTGCGCTCCATGTCTTGCCAGATTACCCAGAAAAAGTGGACTGAGATCCTCGAGGAATTCGACAAAGGGGAGAGCGGGCGTTTCTACTTCCTGAAGAAGAGCGGAAAGGTTTACCTGCGTAAAGACATCACGCAGCCGCAGGAGAACTCCCTCATCATCAGTGACGGGAAGGTGACGTTCTACCAACCGCGCATCAAGCAGGCGCAACAGTACAACCTCGGCCAGAACAAGGACAAGGCCGAATTTCTGCTGCTCGGTTTCGGCTCGGACAAACAGGCTCTGAAAAACACGTATACGATTCGGCTTCTGGGCCAAGAGACGATCCGCGGGAGTGAGTGCCATATCCTTGAGCTGACGCCGAAGTCCGAACGGGTCTCTGCGTTCTTCCCGCAGATCGTTCTGTGGGTGGACAGCCAGCTTAGCGTCCCGGTTCGCCAGAAACTGGTCGAGCCGACCAGGGACTATCTGCTCATCGATTTTGAAGGCATTCAGCTCAACGCCCCGGTCGCAGATTCGCTCTTTCAGGTGAAACTGCCGAAGGATGTGAAAGTGGTGGGGAGTTGAGGCAGAGCAGCTTTATCCACGAATTACACGGCGCGGCGTAGCCGCAACCAAAAGCCTGCCCGATGAAGAAGAAAGACAGAATGTCGAATATCGAATATCGAATGTCGAATGTCGAAGTGAGGAAGAAATGATC
>RPQK01000193.1 GCA_003819755.1 Acidobacteriota bacterium
ACTTCTGACTTCTTACTTCTGACTTCTGACTTCTGACTTCTGACTTCTGACTTCTGACTTCTGACTTCTGACTTCTGACTTCTGACTTCTGACTCCTGGCTTCTGACTTCTCGCTTCTGACTCCTGACTTCTGCTTGCGATCGCAACCGGCGGCGGGACTACATCTTCATCTCCATCTCCTTCAGCTGCTTGATCCGATCCCGGTACTCGGCGGCTTTTTCGAACTCGAAGCGCTGGGCGGCCTTTCTCATCTTCGCTTCGAGGCCTTGAATTTCCTTTTCCAGCTGGTCGATGGAGGCGTACTTTTCAACCTCCTCGGCCACGATCGGCACTTCGTAGTAGTCGAGCCGGGTCATCTCGAGGAGGTGAGCATCGATCGGTTTGATAATACTCTCAGGGGTGATCCCGTTGTCGACGTTGTATCGCTTCTGGATCTCGCGCCTTCGCTGAGTCTCTTCAATGGCTTTGGCCATCGATTTGGTGATCACGTCGGCGTACATGATGACCTTCCCGTTAAGGTTTCGCGCCGCCCGTCCCGAGGTTTGAATCAGCGAGGTGGCGCTACGCAAGTAGCCTTCCTTGTCCGCATCCAGGATGGCGACGAGGGAGACCTCGGGGAGATCCAGTCCCTCTCTCAACAGGTTGATTCCAATCAGGACGTCGAATTTGCCGAGCCGCAGGTCTTTGAGGATTTTCACGCGGTCAAGGGTTTCGACCTCGGAATGCAGATACCGGACCGACACTCCGACTTCCGTATAGTACTCGGTCAGTTCTTCCGCCATCCGTTTGGTCAGAGTGGTAACGAGAATCCGTTCCTTTCGGCTCGCTCTCTCCCGGATCTCGGCCAGGAGGTCATCAATCTGCCCCTTAACCGGCCGCACTTCGATCTCGGGATCAATCAGGCCGGTCGGCCGGATGATCTGCTCGACGATCTCGCCGCCTGACTTTTCCAATTCGTAAGGACCGGGCGTCGCTGACACGAAGACCGACTGCCGGGCACGCGCCTCATACTCTTGGAAGTTCAGCGGGCGGTTGTCCAGAGCAGACGGCAGCCGGAAACCGTATTTCACCAGATTCAGTTTGCGGGAACGGTCGCCTTCGTACATTCCATGGAGTTGAGGAACGGTGACGTGGCTTTCGTCGATGAAAATAAGCGCGTCGTCGGGGAGATAATCGAGGAGCGTAGGCGGAGGTTCGCCCGGCTGGCGGCCGGTCAAGTGTCGGGAGTAGTTCTCGATGCCTCGGCAGTAGCCCACGCTCTTGATCATCTCGAGGTCGAACATCGTCCGCTGATGGACTCGCTGCGCCTCAATCAGCCGGCCCTCGGCCTGCAGTTGGTCCCGGTGCTGCTCCAACTCCTCCTTGATGCTTCGCACCGCGACTTCCCAACGCTTCTTCGGTATGACATAGTGCGATTTAGGATAGATGGGCAAGCGTTGGTGCTTCTTGAGTATCTCCCCCGTCATAGGATCGAATTGGTGGATGGACTCGATCTCGTCGCCGAACATCTCAATTCGAACGCCGTAATCCTCGTACGAAGGCACGATCTCGATGACATCGCCGCGGACGCGGAACGTTCCTCTGGTCAAGTCGTAATCGTTCCGGTCATACTGGATTTCGACCAGCTTCTGCAGGATTTCCCGTCGGTTTATCCGCTGACCTTCGCTCACCATCAGAAGCATCCCGTAGTAAGCCTCCGGTGAGCCGAGTCCATAGATGCAGCTTACGCTGGCCACGATAATGCAGTCGCGGCGCTCAAACAGCGAGCGGGTCGCGGAGTGACGCAGGCGGTCGATCTCGTCGTTGATCAGCGATTCCTTTTCTATGTAAGTATCTGTGGCAGCGATGTAGGCTTCGGGCTGGTAGTAGTCGTAGTAGCTGACAAAGTACTCGACCGCGTTTCCCGGGAAAAAGTTCTTGAATTCCTGATAGAGCTGCGCGGCCAGGGTTTTGTTATGGCTCAGGACAAGAGTCGGCCGGTTCGTGGCCTCGATGACCTTGGCCATAGTGAAAGTCTTGCCGGATCCCGTCACGCCAAGCAGGACCATCTCATGGCGCCCGGCCTTGAGCCCGCTGACCAGTTCTTCTATTGCCCTGGCTTGGTCGGAACTGGGTTTGAATTGGGAAACCAGGCGGAACGTGGAGGACAGCGATAGACTACCGCCATACGGAATCCCGCGATACGTCATCTTCTCCGGGACGTCAGACATAAGGGTTTATTATAGCGCCAGGCAACGGAGAGGGGCGGCAGGGGCCGCCGCTTCAAGACTCCGTTGGGGAGCGTTGTCGGCCAAGTCAAAGGCAAACTTGGAAAAGTGAGTATACTCACCAAAAGAAGACAGCTCCGGGGGGTATTTAGAATACATGAGAAGAGAAAGCGGTGAAGGCAAGGCAGGCTGCCTCCTGACTCTTCTGGTGTTGATCGTCTTCGGCTTCGTTTGCTTTCGCACGATACCGGTCATGATCGACAAGATGGACTTCGAGGATCAGGTTGAGAGACTGGTGAGCGAAGGCGGAGCGAGAGGCTGGGATGCGGAGTCAGTGAAGACTCAGATCAACGATCTGATTCGGAACAAACAGTTTACTGCCGTGCCTGAAGATGTGAAGGTGATCGGCAGTCTCGGTCGGGGCGGCGAACTGCGTGTCGATGTGAAATACTCCAGGACAGTTGATTTTGCCGGTTACCCCTACACATTCAACTTCCATACTCAGGCGAAAAGCTTCGTCGGAGCCCTGTAAAATCCTGCCGCAAATAGACTAACATTTGCAGTGGGCTGTTCCTTGGGTGGTTCCCCCAAGAGCGGTCGAACTGTCTGTGGTTTCCTTAGCAGCACTTTTGAGGATCACAACCTCTGAACGTGGACGTTTAAACCTGGCGGAGGGATATGGACACGTGTTTGGTCACAGGTGGGGCGGGCTATATCGGCAGTCATACAGTCGCGGAACTGAGCAGGCGAGGGATTCGCACAGTCGTCGTCGATAACCTGAGCGAAGGGCACCCCGAGGCGGTTCTTGATAGCCCTCTGGAGGAAGTCGATCTGGGGGACGAGGATGGTCTGAGCCGCATCTTCGAGAAGAACCACGTCAGCGGCGTCATTCACTTTGCCAGCTTGTGCTATGTCGGCGAGTCGGTGACCAACCCGCGAGTGTATTTCGAACAGAATCTGGGCAACGCTCTCACCCTGCTCCGCGCGATGCTGAGGCACGGGGTCAAGAAATTTATCCTTTCGTCGACTTGCGCGACCTATGGTGATCCGATTCGGGTCCCGATTGATGAATCTCACCCGCAGGATCCCGTTAATCCCTACGGCGAGACCAAGTATTTCATCGAGAGGATTCTGAAGGACTATGACCGCGCCTATGGACTCCGTTTCGTGGCTTTGCGGTATTTCAATGCCGCCGGCGCCAGCCGTGACAACCGTTTGGGCGAATCGCACGACCCCGAGACGCACCTTATTCCACGGGTTTTGCAGGTAGCGAAGAATGGCGGCAGTGTCGATGTGTACGGCGAGGATTACCAGACTCCCGATGGAAGCTGCATCCGGGATTATATTCATGTGGAGGATCTTGCGACGGCCCATGTTGCGGCGCTTGAGTGGCTGGATGGGGCAAAGCGCAGCGATGCCTTTAACCTCGGCACGGGACACGGGTATTCGGTCAAGGAAGTGATTGAAACCGCCCGAGTCGTTACCGGGCGGGACATTCCCGTGCGCATTGGGCCAAGACGGGCAGGAGATCCGCCCGCCCTGGTTGCCGACGCGCGAAAGGCGGATCGAATACTCGGCTGGAAAGCCGCCTACTCCGAGCTGAGAACCATTGTCGAGACCGCGTGGCAGTGGGAGTTGAAGCGGCGGTACTAGCCAGCTGACGGCTAACTGCTGCTGACAAGCTGACAGACTGACAGACTGACAGACTGACAGACTGACAAGCTGACAAACTGACAAACTGACAAGCTGACAAGCTGACAAACTGACAAACTGACAAACTGACAACTGACAAGGCGAGCGAACTTCCCATCCTGTTGCTCGCCTTGTCAGTTTGTCAGTCTGTCAGTTTGTCAGTTTGTCAGTCAGTCGTTAGCTGTTCCGAGGAGGATTATGAGGATTCTGGTGACGGGTGGAGCGGGTTTTATAGGCAGTCATCTCTGTGGTTGTCTCCTGGAGAAAGGGCACGAAGTGATGTGTCTGGATAACCTGTTTTCAGGCTCCAGGCGCAATATCTACCGGTTCATGAATAACCCGCGCTTCGAGTTCATCCGGCACGACGTAACGAACCCGATCACGCTCGAGGCCGATCAGATCTATAACCTCGCCTGCCCGGCTTCGCCGGTCCACTATCAGCTCAACCCGGTCAAGACCGTCAAGACGAATGTGATGGGAACCATCAACATGCTGGGGATAGCCAAGCGCGTCAAGGCTCGAATCCTCCAGGCAAGCACTTCAGAGGTCTACGGCGACCCGCACGTCCACCCCCAGCGAGAAGACTACTGGGGAAACGTGAATCCCATTGGACCGAGGAGCTGTTACGACGAGGGCAAGCGTCTGGCCGAGACCCTGATGATGGACTACCATCGTCAGAACTCGGTGGATATTCGCATAGCTCGGATCTTCAACACCTACGGCCCCTGTATGTGGGAGAAGGACGGGCGGGTGGTGAGTAATTTCATAGTTCAGGCCCTCAGCTCGAAACCGCTCACTGTTTACGGCGAAGGCAAGCAGACACGTTCCTTCTGTTATGTTTCGGACTTGGTCCGCGGGCTTCAAGCTTTGATGGGAACCTCGGACATCACCGGCCCGATCAATTTGGGCAACCCGGAAGAGTTCACGATGATTGAGCTGGCAGAGCTCGTCCGGGAGATGACGGGATCGAAGTCCGAGATCCAGTTCGAGCCCCTTCCGCAGGACGACCCGGTCAGGCGCCGCCCTGACATCACCCGGGCGCGGCAATTGCTCAGCTGGGAACCAACCGTCTCTCTGCGCGATGGTCTGCGGCTTACGATCGACTACTTTGATCGCCTGCTGCGCGGCGACCAGGCGGCTTAGGGACACAAAGGACATAGGACACAAGGGACCAGGTTTCCTTCTGTCCCTTCTGTCCCTTATGTCCCTTGTGTCCTTTCTGTTCCTGGATGCCTCTCCCCCTCCCCAACTTCAGTTTGTCAGCCGAGTGTGCGCTCTGCTAGAATACGCCCCTCGGAGGCGGTAAGCAGTGCTTGGTGGCTACATTCCAGTATTGATTTTTATTGTGATAGCGACGCTCGTCCCTGTCCTGGCCTTGGGTCTCGGCCGCTTGCTTCGGCCGTTTCGACCGCACCAAAACAAACTCTCACCCTACGAATGCGGCGTCGAGCCGACCGGCGATGCGAGGGAACGATTTTCGATACGGTTTTATGTGATCGCTATCCTGTTTGTGATCTTCGACGTGGAGACCATTTTCCTCTTTCCCTGGGCCGTTATCTACGGCCGCCTGGCCCTTTTCGGCTTCATTGAGATGATGATATTCCTCGGAATTCTCATCGTCGGCTATTTCTATGCCTGGAAGAAAGGAGCACTGGAGTGGGCGTAGGCGAACCGGAGAACACCAGGGGCATCATAACGACAACCGTGGATGCCCTTTTTAACTGGGCGAGGAAGTCTTCCTTGTGGCCGATGACATTCGGGTTGGCTTGTTGCGCCATCGAGATGATGGCGACCGGCGCTTCCCGCTTTGATCTGGATCGGTTCGGCTGTGGGATTTTCAGGCCCTCGCCTCGGCAGTCTGACCTGATCATCGTGTCGGGAACGGTCACCCTGAAGATGGCCGAAGCCATCCAGAAGCTGTACGACCAGATGCCTGATCCCAAATGGGTCGTGGCAATGGGCGCGTGCGCCAGCGTCGGCGGTCCCTTCGACACGTATGCGACGCTTCAAGGTGTGGACAAGATAGTCCCGGTCGACGTGTATATTCCTGGTTGTCCACCGCGGCCCGAGGCTCTGCTCTACGGTCTGATGCGGCTACAGGACAAGATCGACCAGATGAGCATCAGCCGCAAGCAGGAAGAATTCATAGCCGGTAACGGCTAACTGCTGACAGCTGACGGCTGACAACTGACCGACTGCCGAAGACAGCGGTGGTCGTCAGAGGTCAGGCAAGTCAGCAGGTCAGTCGTCAGCTGTCAGCCGTCAGCGTCTTTATCAAGGTTTAAGATGAGCGAAGAGAACAAGCCACCCGGAGCTGCTCCGGAGGATCAACCAGAACAGAAGAAAAGCGGTGCGCCGGCTGCCCCGGCGGGTGGTGGTGAGGCCAAGGCGGCCCAACCGAAGCCGCCGGCCGCGAAAAAGCCACCGGCCAAGAAACTGCCATCATACGAGGAGCTGACCGACGACCCGCTGCTCAAGGATCTGCGCGGGCGCTTCCCGAATGGTATTGTTTCCGGCCAGTCCTTCCTTGGTCAGCCAATTTATACGACCGCGCTGGAGCTGCTCGGCGATGTCATGCTTTACCTGAGGGGCAGCGAGTGGGCTTTCGATTACCTGGTCGATCTAACCTGCCTCGATTACCTGGGCGACCCCAAGCGCTTGTGCATGGTCTACCATCTCTATTCGCATAAATCCGGACGCCTGATACGGATCAAAGCACGGGCGGCCGCGGACGAGATGGTCCCGTCGATGTCGACCATCTGGCGGACTGCCGACTGGCTGGAAAGAGAAGCGTTCGACATGTACGGGGTGGAGTTTTCGGGGCATCCGGACCTTCGCCGGATCCTGTTGCCGGAAGACTGGGTGGGATATCCGCTCAGAAAAGACTACGACATCAAGCTGCAGGATCAGGCGTGGATAAGGAAGCACCTGCGGATACGAAAGGTTCCCGAGTAGTATGGACGAGCCAACCATCCTGGATGCCCAGGAACTTGAAATCAACATGGGCCCGCAGCACCCGGCGACACACGGGGTGCTGCGGGTCAAGCTGAAGCTGGATGGGGAGCGCGTGCTCGATGCTGATTGCGTCATCGGGTACCTGCACCGGGGCGTCGAGAAAATCAGCGAAAACCGTACGTATACCAAGTGTCTCCCCTACTATGACCGCACCGACTACATAGCCGCCGTCTCAAATGCTCTTGGCTATGTTCTCGGGGTTGAAAAGCTGATGGAGATCGAGGTCCCGGAGCGCGCGGTCACAGTGCGCATCATGATGACCGAATTCAACCGGATTGCCAGTCATTTGCTCTGGCTGGCCACCCATGCTCTCGACATCGGCGCCCTGACGGTCTTTCTTTATTGTTTCCGCGAGCGCGAAGAGATACTCAAGCTTTTTGAAAACCTGTTCGGTGCCCGGCTGACGACACACGCGTTCCGGATCGGCGGCTTGTGGATGGACCTGCCTCCCGGATTTGAAGAAGCGGCGCGAAAGTTCATCGATGAGTTTCCGGCCCGGGTTGACGAATACGAGCAGTTGCTCACCAACAACCGGATCTGGATCGACCGGACCAAAGGGATCGGCGTTATCAGTGGGGAGGAGGCGATCGATTACGGCTTGAGCGGCCCACCCCTGCGCGGAAGTGGCGTGCCTTATGACTTGCGTCGCTCGCGGCCCTATGGCGGGTACGATCAATACGAGTTTGACGTTCCGGTCGGCCTGAACGGAGATACGTACGACCGGTACCTGATCCGCATGGAGGAGATGCGGCAAAGCCGCCGGATCATCCAGCAGACGCTCGACCGGCTTCCCGGCGGACCCATTCGTGGCAAGGTGCCGCGAATAATCAAGCCCCCGGTAGGCGAATACTACTCCGGCATCGAAGGTCCGCGGGGAGAACTGGGCTATTACATCGTCAGTGACGGCTCCGCCTTTCCTTTCCGGGTCCGAATCAGACCGCCGACGTTCATCAACCTGCAGGCCCTGAAGCGTCTGGTCAAAGGACACCTGGTTGCCGATGTTATTGCCATCATCGGCACGCTCGATGTCGTGCTGGGAGAGATCGACCGATGATGGAAACCCTGCTCATTTATGCGGTGATTCCTTTAATCAAGATCGCCGTGGTGGTTCTCGCAGTTTTGCTGGCGGTGGCCTACCTCACCTGGCTCGAACGCAAGCTGCTCGGCAGAATACAGGTTCGCCTCGGACCCATGCGCGTCGGTTGGCACGGCTTGTTGCAGCCGATTGCCGTCGGCCTCAAGTTCGTCATAAAGGAAGACATCATTCCGGCGCGCGCAGACCGGCTGGTTTTCTCACTGGCCCCGATGGTTTCTTTCATCCCGGCACTGGTTGTCTTTTCGGTGATTCCGTTTGGGCCGCCCGACATGCTGAGTGGACTCCTTCGTTGGGTCCTTCCGCTGTTCCTCGACCCTGCCTCCGTGAACCGGGTGATCGAGTCCGGGGTCACCACCGGCGGATATGTGGCGAACGTGAACATCGCCATCCTGCTGGTCTTCTCGGTTTCCTCGGTCGGGATCCTCGGCATCATCCTTGGTGGATGGGCTTCTAACAGCAAGTACCCGCTGCTTGGCGCCTTGCGTTCCTCGGCTCAGATGGTGAGTTATGAGGTGTCGCTTGGTTTTACCATTCTGTCGGTGCTGCTGGTTGCCCAGACCCTGAGCCTGGTCGATATCGTTCAAAAGCAACAGGCTGCGGGTGTTTGGTATGTCTTCGTGCAGCCGGTCGCCTTCGTTCTCTTCTTCATATGCGGGCTGGCGGAAACGAACCGCCTACCGTTTGATTTGCCCGAGGCGGAGAGCGAGTTGGTCGGCGGATACCATACCGAATACAGCGGCTTTCGGTTTGCGATCTACTTTCTGGCTGAGTACGCCGGCATGATTACGATTTCGTCGATCGCCGTGACCCTCTTCTGGGGTGGTTGGCTCAGGCCGTTCCCCAATGTCGCGTGGCTTGGTTTTCTGGACCTTGTTCCTTCCGTGGTCTGGTTCATGGCCAAGGTCTTTGTCTTCCTCTATATCTTCATCTGGGTCCGCGGCACCTTGCCGCGTTTTCGGTTCGACCAGCTGATGCAGTATGGCTGGAAGATCTTCCTGCCGCTCGCTATCGCTAACCTGGTGGTGACGGCAGCCGTAATGTTGAAGTTCAGTTAAGGGATGGTCTGGCTGTAATGATTGGATTCCTCAGACGGATTTTGTTGATTGACATCTTCAAAGGCCTGGCTCTCACCTTGCGGTATACGTACAGCAAGGTCTATACCGAGCAGTACCCGCGAGAGAAGGTCAAGTTGGCCGAGCGTTACCGCGGCGCCCCGCGTTTGAACAACGATCCGGAAACCGGGGAAACTCTCTGCATCTCCTGCGATCTTTGTGCGGAGGCGTGCCCCGAGGATCTGATTGTGGTGTCGTCGGTGCGCGACCCCGAAAGCCGGAAAAAGGTTTTGACAGAGTACACCTTCGATACGTCACGCTGCCTTTTCTGCGGGCTTTGCCAGGAGGTATGCCCCACCAACGCGATCGAGCTGACCCAGGACTTCGAGCTCGCGACCTACGATCGTAAGTCAATGCTCTGGAATCGAGCGCGACTCGAAAAGGGCTGGGATCGGATCGAAGGACATAAGGTCTATCACAAGTAAGGTTTAGGGGGTTCTGGGTTCGGAGTTCTGGGTTCTGAGTTCGGAGTGAACTCGGAACCCAGAACCGAGAACTGAGAACCCAGAACCTGAGAGAAACATGGAAGCGATCTTTTTCTATATCCTGGCGGTCATCGTTGTGGTTTTTGCAGTCTTCACCGTCACGGCCCGAAATCCGGTGCGTAGCGCCGTTTACCTGATTTCCGCGCTCATCGCCATAGCCGGTCTCTTCCTGCTCCAGGAAGCCGAGTTCGTGGCGGCGGTCCAGATTCTGGTCTATGTCGGCGGCATCATGGTCCTGTTCCTGTTCGTCATCATGCTCGTCAACGTCCGTGAAGCGGTCGGCCAGCCCACGACGAACAAGCAAACAAAGACCGCGGTGGTTCTGGCTGCCGTCCTTGGCGGGGAACTGATCTTTTTCCTCACCGCCGGCGCTCGTTTGTTCGAGGTAGAACCCGATCCGGCGGTAATCGCCCAGGCACAAACGCTAAACACGGAGTCGGTCGGAACTGTTCTTTACACGACCTACCTGCTGCCTTTTGAGATCGCTTCGGTGCTTCTGCTAGTCGCGATCGTCGGGGCGGTGGTCCTGGCCAAGAAAACAATTTAACTCGCGCAAGCAGCATGATTACTCCAACCCATTACCTGGTCCTAAGTGCGCTGGTCTTCACGATCGGTGTCGTCGGCGTGCTCACCCGGCGAAACGTGATCATTGTCTTCATGTCAATCGAGCTGATGCTCAATTCCGTGAACCTGAACTTGATCGCCTTCTCCGATCAGCTCCATAAGCTCGGCGGGCAGGTCTTTGCGGTCTTTGTGATCACTGTTGCGGCTGCGGAGGCCGCTGTTGGGCTCGGGATCGTGATTTCGCTGTTCCGCAACAAGGAAACGGTGAATGCGGACGAGATGGATTTGATGAAATGGTGAGCGGGGGGAAGCCGGGGGCGCGACTGGCTGGGCCCGCGGATAACGCGGATAAACGCGGATAGCGCGGATCGA